>CAZRYI010000103.1:1569-7268 GCA_964604255.1 uncultured Nitrospirota bacterium | reverse complement strand
CTGCCATTGATATTGGTGCTGGCACCCGCATGTTTAACCAATTCTGAAGGATCAAAGCCAGGGCATCCGGGACAGGTGGAAGCATTAAAGACAAGCCCCTGCGACTGTGTATTGATTTGAGGGGTGATCTGTGCATGACTGATATCCACCACCTGTAGTAGTTGCAGCAGCAAGAACATGCCAATTAAAAGCATCCTCTTTCCATAACCCTCTCTAAGTGTAGATTGCTGAACATCCCTGTTTAGTCTATTTTTTATCAAAAAAATATCTCAGTGCCTCCTAAGTGGTGGCAGCCCATTAATATAATAATTTATCAAGCATTATAATACACCCTCTATTTTTATCATAAATTCAGATATTGTCAAGATGGCCCGTAAATTATAAAGAAAGTATCTGGCGTAACCAAGGAAAATGATGTTCTCCGAACCCTGGTTCATACCGTTACCAAAATTGCGTCTTTTTAAATATCAGCTATACTTTAGAGTTGAGAGATCTAGAAGGTCTCAAGAATCAACGAACCCATGAACCCGTATCGAAAAGGAGAGCAATGTTCGAGCGTAATACGATTTTAAAAAACTGCAATTCTAAAAAAACGGGCTTCGTTTTATCGGTCATTGGAATCGTTTCTATTTTTGTTCTCGCACACTTTTCTCCCGTCTACGCAATTAATCTCAATACAAGAACGATTACTCAAAGTGTTGGAAAAGGCATTAACAACGGCACAAATAAAGTCCTAGATCGACAATTAACCAGCCTTTTCGGTTTTGGTAATTTTCCAGATACATCCGATCCCTTCGATACCACGCCCTTTATCGACCCGGAGAATCCTGCCTCCTTTGCAAGTCCGAATACCGGACTGGGCGCCGGCGTACCCTGCGGTCCAGATGACCCAAATGGCCCCGTATTTCCCTACCCCTGTTCAAGTGAACTGACGATTTCAAACAACATGTCTGTCGTGATCAACACCGCTCAAAGTTTCAATCTCATTATGGCAGCACCAACGCTCGGTACTTCCGGTGGTTTTTTTCAAAAATTCACACAAACACCCTTGGGCGATGGCACGAAGACCGTCCAAGTTGAAGGTGGCTTTGACCAAACGGCTGTCATGCCCTCGGCGACGGGTCAGGTACATCGATACTTCTATTCACTGACGACAACAATAGATGCCGATGGGAAAATGATTGGCATCGCCAGCGGGACTTTCCTGCTCCGAACCGCAGAGGAATTTGTTCCCGGATGGTTCCCTTTTGGCATCAATGATTCTGATCCCAGAGGTAGCGGCACCTTCACCGCCGACGAAACCGGTGCGCTCACCTGTGTCGATAGTATATTAGATCCCTGCTTAAACCCATTTTCTGCCTTCCCTTAAATTTGTAGGCTAATTCTTCTCGAGCCTCTCCTCTCGTTACTGAAACACACGTTTTTTCTTTTTCAGTTTATTGAGCTTGATTTATTACCCAAATAAATCATATATTGCCCATGTACCTGTAATCAGGTAACGGTAATTAATCAATGACCTTGATGCAGAAAAAATATAATGACCAATTTTAAGAAAATCAGCTTACATTTGTACGTGATTGGGATCACTGCTCTTCTTTTATTTATCAATTTTTCTCCAGCCCAAGCAATCAACCTGGAGACAAGAACCATTACACAGAGCGTCGGAAAAGGCATTAACAACGGAACAAACAAAAACCTGGATCGCAGTTTATTAGATTGTGGTTTTTTTGGTGCAGCTTGTTTTCCGAATACAGACAATCCCTTTCAAGACCCTCCCGTCGTAAGTTCAGAAAACCCTGCTTCATTTGCAAGCCCCAACACAGGGCTTGGTATGGGTGTTCCCTGTGGACCAGATGATACAAACGGCCCTGTGTTTCCCTATCCCTGTTCCAGCGAAATGACCATTTCAAACAATATGTCCGTTTTTATGAATTCTCCGGGGAACCAGTCCATCATTATTGAGGGGCCAAGTCTTGGCACTTCTGGTGGTTTTTTTCAAAAGTTCACACAAACGCCGGTTGGCGACGGAACAAAAATCATTCGTATTGAAGGGGGGTTTGACAAAACCATTGCGGGTTGCGTTGACCGAACACTTCCGAACTGTGCAGTTGCCTCTCTCTCTATTCCCAGCACAGTGTTTAAGTTTTTTTATTCTCTGGATACCAACATTGATGCGGATGGGAAGATGATCGGCATTGCCAGTGGTAGCTTCGAAATGATTGCCCTTGATAATTTTTTCCCTGATGGCTGGGAAGAAACAGGCGCAATTCCTCCTGGAAGTCCCGGATCAAGCGGCACCTTCACCGCCGACGAAACTGGCGGCCTCACTTGCTTGAACAATGACGGCAGTCCCTGCCTTAGCTTTAGCAGTCCTTTTTAAAAAAGAAGCTCTGATTAAGGATTGATCGTGAGTGATTGCTGAATACTTGCGCTACCCGTTGCACTTCGATTACCCACAGCAAACTTAAATAAAAAGTTAATCGTTCCAGCGCTTGCAGAATCGAGCGTGCTCGTAAAACGATAGACTTTACCATCAGAAAAATCCGTATCGTTCACATCAACTGCCGTCATCGCAAATCGTTCATTTTGACTTAAGCCGCCGCTACCAGCGTCGTCATCATTGCCCGTATCGGTCACTGTCGTGTTACCACCGCTACTGCAACCTCCCACAAAGGCGAACAAAAGCAGAACAACCATACAAGCTTCAGCCCAAGCAAATTTAGATGTTTTTCGTGAAGTGGATCGAAACAGTCGATACATTCCGACAAAAATAAAGCCAACTAAAAAAATATTCTTCACCAACACGAGCTGGTTTGAGGCAAATGTCACCTGGCTTGAAGGAGGAATGGATTTTGTGAGGACTGTGTTTCCCGTTGAATAACCACCGTCGTTATTAAGATCAATCCATACCTGCGTGAGTGTGGGCGGGCGATTTTGTGCATCAACGTAGTTCACCTCAAAAGTAAAGCTCGTTGCTGTTGTGCCGTTGTCGGGGTTCACGCCCTCGTTTGCGCCTGCCGGCCAAGCCAGGCTCGGGGCCGTATCCGAAATACTTAAGAACTGGCCAGCCGCGATATTATTCAAAGTGGTCGAAACCCCGTCCGGCCAGACAACACGCACCTGATCGACACTTGTGATTGACCCAAGTCCAAAATGGGTTTCAAGCGGGTTCTGAGAAACATAGTTGCCACCAGCTCGAATTTCCCGCATTTGAGTGATGTCGCCTGCGGTCAAATAAATCCGGGCACCTATTGCATCTCGATTGGGCAAAAAACCTTGTAACTTTATATTCAGAAAATTGGCCGTGTTTCCGATGTTATTCTGATAAAGCACTGGACTCTGACCATTGTTGGCGATGAATAAATCCAGATCGCCATCCCGATCATAATCAAAACAAACCAGGCCCCGGCCTTGTCCCGTGTGATCGACACCCAAGACGGTGGACTGCTCAGTGAAAGTGCCATCGCCATTTGCGGTAAAAAAACGCGCGGGGTCCGTTAAAAAAACGAGGTTGCCACTTGATGCGGAATCAAAGCCATTCACATGATACAGATCTAAAAAGCGGTCATTATTAAAATCAGCAAAACAGCTTGCCCAACCCCAAAAACCGTTACGAACGCCGCTTGCATCCGTTACATCATCAAAGGTTCCGTCACCCTTATTTCGATAAAACCGATTGCCGCTGATACCCCATTTCCCCGTACCGGTTTCTGGGTTCGGGTCATGAATACTCGAAACAAACCAATCCAAGTCTCCGTCATGGTCGTAGTCTCCTATCGCGGCACCCATGGCATTTTCGTCAGTTAACACCGTAGAATCCGTTGCATTGGAAAAAGTACCATCCTGATTGTTAATGAAAACCCGACTGGAGCCAAAATCTCCCGAAATTAACAGGTCAGGCCAGCCGTCATTATTGATGTCGGCAAAATTCCCATTCAAGTCCCACTCATCTCCTGAGCCTGATACACCGGCAGCAACAGTCACATCGCTAAAGTTACCACTGCCGTTATTATTGAAAAGCCTTCCGCCCCACCATCTGGCAATAAAGAGATCCAAATCACCATCGCGGTCATAATCACCAAAAGAAGCGGAAACACTTAAGTCCACCTGGTTCAAACCAGAGATAGCAGTAATGTCCTCAAAAGTACCATCTCCTTTGTTACGAAAGAGAAACGAAGGGGTGAAATTGATCCCGCCGACAAAAAGATCGAGCAGCCCATCACCGTCGATATCACCAAAAATAGGACCTGAATGTAACTTTCCATCCAGACCAACGCCAGCTGGGCCACCGACTTCTTCAAAAGTGCCATCTCCCTTGTTTCTAAAAAGCAGGTTCGGGCCGATATCACCACGAACAACATATAGATCGACCCAACCGTCGCCATCATAATCGCCCGCTGCAACACCACCAGCCATTTCTCGCCAATCATTCTCCCAGTCCGGTCCAGGCAAATAGCCATGTTCATAATCGAAGCCCGCTGCTAAGGTGACATCGGTGAAGGACAAAGGCTGATCCGAAGCTGCCTGTGACTCAAGAGATGCAGCAAAAATAAAGAGAAAAATGAACACGGAAGACACACAAAAATGCCGTATCAACGTGCTGATATTTTGCCTTCTAAAATTTCGATAACGCATGTTTATAAGTGTATCAAGGATTCTGGAGATGGCAACTTTCTAAGCTTCACCACATCGGCGCTTGCCTTGACCCGATTTATGGATTCTGTAATAATCCGTCCACTTTTAAACCCGCTATTCAGGTAGGAAAAAAATGACAACACTCGGTGTTAATGTAGATCATATCGCCACCATTCGTGAAGCACGAAAGGGCAGGGAGCCCGATCCGATTATTGCGGCCTCGCTCGCAGAACTGGCAGGTGCGGATGGCATTGTCGTCCACCTGCGAGAGGATAGACGTCATATTCAAGAACGGGATGTCCGCATTCTTCGCAAAACAATACAAGGCAAACTTGACCTTGAAATGGCTGCAACGGATGAAATGGTCCTGATTGCACGAGAGGTTCAACCGGAGCTGGTGACCATCGTCCCGGAAAAAAGAGAAGAATTGACGACTGAAGGGGGCCTGGATGTCATCGCCGC
Organism: uncultured Nitrospirota bacterium; assembly: GCA_964604255.1. Lineage (GTDB taxonomy): Bacteria > Nitrospirota > Nitrospiria > SBBL01 > JAADHI01 > JAJDBU01. The sequence continues at coordinate 2,171 of CAZRYI010000103.1, read as the reverse complement.
CACAAAAAGTTTATGGCGGGTGATCGAACACCTGCATGAATCAGGCATTCTGGTCGCCCTCTTTATTGACCCCGAAGAAAAACAGATTGAAACTGCGGCAGAACTCGGGGTTGATTGCATTGAAATCCACACCGGCCGTTACGCCAATGCGCCCCTTAATTCCAAAGCACAAAAAAATGAACTCCAGCAAATTATTGTCGCCGCCAAACAGGCTCGTGATCGTGGTTTGTCGGTCAATGCCGGGCATGGCCTGAATTATCAAAATGTTATGGCGATTGCTCAAATCCCGGAAATAGAAGAACTGAACATCGGCCATAGCATCATCTCCCGCGCCGCCCTCGTTGGCATTGATTTGGCCGTTCGCGATATGAAAGAGCTGATTTGCAAAGCGGGCAAATCTGCCCCCCTACCTCACACTTCTCCGGCTTAGTGTTTTTGATGGCCATTGTTGGTATCGGGATCGATTTAGTGAAGATCTCTCGCATGGAAAAAATCAGAATACGCTGGCATCAGGCTTTTCTCGACCGGATTTTTACGGCGGACGAACAAGCGTATTGCCTGCAATTTCAGAAACCTCAAGTCCGTCTTTCCGGTCGTTTTGC
>CAZRYI010000103.1:0-1469 GCA_964604255.1 uncultured Nitrospirota bacterium | reverse complement strand
AGATGAAGATTGTCACTGCCGCACAAATGCGCCTGCTCGATCAGCAGGCCAGCGCTCAATATGGCATTCCCGGCATTTTATTGATGGAAAATGCCGCCAGAGGACTTGTCGATAAAGTAGAAGCAGACTTTGGCCCGCTGAAATCAAAACGCATCGTCATCTTTGCGGGCCGGGGCAATAACGGGGGCGATGGGCTGGCAGCTGCCCGCCACTTCAGGATGCGCGGTGCCAAAGTCATCGTGCACCTGCTTTCAGAAATTTCACGCGTGTTGGGCGATGCCAGGATTTCTCTCGACATCTGGAAAGCAACGGGGGGCGCGCTCTTCGATCAGCAGAACGATTCAGAGTCACAGATCAAACACGACTTGTTACATGGTGACCTGGTCATTGATGCCTTGTTTGGTACGGGCCTTTCCCAGCCAGTGAGCGGCCACTACGCCGAGATCCTTGCCTTCATCAATCGCTGCAATTGTAAAATTATTTCGGTGGATATCCCCTCCGGCATTTCAGCAGATACCGGTGAAAGCCTGGGCATTGCGATCAAAGCAGACGCCACCTATACGATGGCGCTCCCGAAGTGGGGACATTTTCTTCGGGACGGCATGGAAAATTCCGGCCACCTGGATGTCGTGGATATCGGCATTCCGCCCGCTTTGGTTGATGCCAGCGATATCCAGGTTTCTGTCATCACCCCTGATTTATTAAAAGGAATACTGCCTTCCCGGAAAAAAGGTAGCCACAAGGGCAAGTTCGGACACCTGCTTGTGTTGGCCGGATCAAGAGGTTTACGCGGTGCAGCTCAGATGAGTTCCCTGGCCGCCTTTCGCTGTGGCACCGGGCTGGTCACAACCGCCTGGCCCTTATCCATTGATGCCTCAACAGCACCCCCGACAATGGAAATCATGACCTTGCCACTCCCGGAAACGGCGAATGGCAGCGTCGCTTTCAGTGCGGAAAAAATCTTATTTGAAGCCTGTTCCAAAAAAAGTGCACTTGCGATTGGGCCGGGGCTTTCACAAAACCCGGAAACAGTAAAACTTGTGCAAAGTCTGATTTCAAACATCGCAGTGCCTATGGTCATTGATGCCGATGGCATTAACGCAATCGCCCTGGATGTGTCGATTTTAAAACAGAAAAAAAGTGAGTTGATTCTGACACCGCATCCCGGTGAAATGGGACGTTTGATCGGCTTATCGGCCGCTGAGGTTCAAAAAGACCGTTTTAATATTGCCGCAGATTTTGCAAAAAAATGGGGCATCACACTGGTACTCAAGGGTTCTCATACGGTGATCGCCCTGGCAGATGGTTCACTTTATATCAACAACACCGGTAATTCCGGCATGGCAACAGCCGGTATCGGCGATGTGCTCACCGGCATCATCTCAGGCTTTCTTGCACAAGGCATCTTACCGGCAAAGGCTGCCATGCTGGGAATTACCCTGCACGGCACAGCAGGGGATCTGGCCGCA
>CAZRYI010000102.1:4310-7288 GCA_964604255.1 uncultured Nitrospirota bacterium | reverse complement strand
GGCTCGCAACAGGACAGGGGAAGAAGGGGGAAAAGAAGAGCAGACACCCAAGTTGGATCAAAAGAGCATCTTCAGTGCGCGCGAAGAAATTCTGGATCTCTATATGGCTGAACCCATTGAAGACTACCTACTGGAAATTGTGCTGGCCACACGGAACCCTTCAAACTATGACGCCTCCCTGGCAAAATGGGTGCAATACGGTGCCAGTCCGCGAGCCAGTATCGCGCTTGACCGTTGCGCGCGTGCCCACGCCTGGCTGGCAGGACGAGACTACGTTGACCCGGAAGACATTCAATCGGTCGCCTTTGAAGTCCTGCGTCATCGGGTATTACTCAGCTACGAGGCGGAAGCAGACGGCATCACGCCCGACCGCTTCATTGAAGAGCTGATCGCCCGAATTGCTGTTCCCTGAAGCCCACGATAGAAATCCAAACGATGCAATTCAGATTCAAAACACCCCGCAATAAAAACAAGGCCGTCCCGATGGCAGCTCACTCAAAAGCAGTACAAGCTGGGGACGACAGCCCGGTACGTGTCAGCAAGCAGGGCCTTATCCGACTGTATCGTGAGTCGAAAGCCTTGCCGCTCAAATCAGTGAAAATCCGCTCACAGGAAGGCGGGCACTATCTCTCCCCATTCAAAGGTCGCGGCATGGAATTCGACGAAGTGCGACCCTATCAGCCGGGAGACGATGTCCGCACCCTCGACTGGCGTGTCACTGCCAGAACGGGAAAACCCCATACCAAACTCTTTCGAGAAGAGCGGGAGCGTTCCGTGCTCTTTTGGGTCGATTACCGTGCTCCCATGTTTTTTGCAACACGAGGGAGTTTCAAATCCGTCGTGGCCGCACGGGCCGCAGCCTTGCTGGCCTGGAGTGCGGTGCATCATGGTGATCGCCTGGGGGGCTTGGTTTTTTCAGAAAATCAGCACAAAGAAATTCGGCCGGGACGAGGGAAAAAAGGCGTACTGCATTTCATTCAAAACCTGGTCGAACATGAGGCATGGACGGGCGAAACCAGCGAGACAGTGGCCGATACATCCAACACAAGGGCCAGCACAGATCGTCCGCTCAGCCACAATGATCGCGAGATAGCGGCAAATCAGGCCTTGATGCGTCTTCGTCGGGTATCGCGCACGGGCAGCCTTGTTTTTTTGATGAGCGACTTCAGGGCGATCAATGCTCAGGCAGAATCCCACCTGGCACAAATTGCCCGTCACAACGATGTAATCATGCTTTTCATCCATGACCCCATCGAACAACACCTGCCCCCCGCAGGGCTTTATCGCATCGGTGACGGACAAAACAATCTGACACTCGATACCAGCGACAAAGCGGGACGCCAATCGCATCAGAACAAGTTTCAAGAACGACAGGCAATTTTACAAACTTACTGCCGCCAATATGGCATCTACTTTCTCCCCTGTGCCACAAATGCCGACTTGCTTTCCACCCTACAAAAGGGACTGGGCCTGGCCCAAATGAGAGGTCGCCTTTAATGGGGGAAGACAGCTTGCAACTCCGAGACATCCATCTGCCCGATGCCATCTCCTGGTGGCCGCCCGCCCCCGGTTGGTGGGGACTATTGCTGCTTGTTATTTTGGTCGTCCTGCTGCTGCGGGCTTATTGGGAAATGAAACAACGTCGTGCAGCCCGCGTGACTGCACTCAAATCCCTGGAACAACTCACGGCCACTTTTTCCCAGGATCAGAATCAACACAATCTTGTCTGTGCGCTTTCCGTTTTATTACGCCGAATCTGCCTCAGCTACTACCCGAGAAAGCAGGTTGCCGCTTTGAACGGTGAAGCCTGGCTCACTTTCCTCGACACACATTTAGGGGGAGAAAAAAAACACTCAGCGAAAAACAAGCCACTTGCAGCCTTCAGTAAAGGTCCGGGTCGAAGCCTCATTACCGCCCCCTATCAGGCAAAAATTGACATTGATGCTCAAGCATTGCTGAGGCTCTGCGGTGACTGGATCAATGTTTTGCCCCCAAAAGGGAAACAATATGATTCAATTTGAATGGCCCTGGCTCCTGATTTTGTTTCCCCTGCCCTGGATCGTGCGCCGTTTTTTGTCTCCCATTGCGCCCAGTGAAGAAGCCGCCCTGCGTGTGCCCTTCATGGCCGAATTTCAAACAGCAGCAAGCGGCTCAATTCAAATCAGGCAGAATCACCGAATGTTCTGGTTTGCTTTTCTGGCCTGGTTGTTACTGCTGCTAGCGACTGCCCGTCCGCAATGGATGGGCGAGGCGGTGCAATTGCCGGTAAGCGGGCGAAACCTGATGCTGGCGGTTGACCTTTCCGGCAGTATGGAAGTGGAAGATTTTGAACTGAAGGGAGAGCAAGTCAATCGCCTTCGCGCAACACAAGCCGTCGCAGGGGCCTTTATTGAGCGCCGTGTGGGAGATCGACTCGGCCTGATTCTTTTTGGAAAACAGGCCTACCTGCAAACCCCCTTAACCTTTGATCGAGAAACAGTGCTGACCCTACTAAATGAAGCCGTCATCGGCTTGGCTGGCAAGGAAACCGCCATTGGAGACGCCATTGGTTTAGCCGTCAAACGCTTAAAAAAGAACGAGAACGACGACCGGGTCCTGATTTTATTGACGGATGGTGCCAACACCGCCGGAGAAGTGGAACCGCTCAAAGCAGCGAGTTTGGCGAAGGAAGAAGGTTTAAAAATTTATACCATCGGCATCGGCGCGGACGAGATGACCGTCCGTTCCTTTTTTGGCAAACGCAAGGTCAACCCCTCGGTCGATCTGGATGAAAATACTTTAAAGGCAATTGCTGAAACCACAGGAGGTCGATATTTTCGAGCACGCAATACGCAGGAGTTTGAAGAAATTTATCTTTTGCTCGACAGACTGGAACCAATTGAGCAGGAAACACAAATGTTTCGCCCAACAAGTGCGCTCTACCCCTGGCCCCTGGCTGCATCACTGATCCTGGCCGCGTTATTATTATTGAGCAAAAG
>CAZRYI010000102.1:0-4210 GCA_964604255.1 uncultured Nitrospirota bacterium | reverse complement strand
AAAGCCGCCAGCCGGACTTGGAAAGCGGCCTGTGACCCGGCACTTTTGTCCCATCTGCTCATGGGTGGGTCTGAAGGCGAAGCAGGGAAACGCCCGCTTTACCTCATCGCTCTTTTTGCAGTGCTTGCCACTTTTGCCCTTGCGGGACCGGCCTGGAAACAATTGGAGACACCCGTCTTTCGCAATCAATCCGCCCTCGTTATCCTGCTTGATCTCAGTCGTTCCATGGATGCCACCGATATCAAACCCACCCGCCTGAGCCGCGCCCGACACAAGCTGATTGATATTCTAAAAAATAGATTAGAAGGACAGACCGCCCTCGTGATTTATGCCGGAGGGGCTTTTGTGGTCAGCCCGCTGACCCAGGATGCAAAAACCATTATCAGCCAGGTCTCCGCCCTCAAAACCACCTTAATTCCACGCCAGGGCAGTCGCCCCGATTTAGCCTTGCTCAAAGCAGGCCAACTACTTAAACAGGCCGGTGTACCCTTAGGAGAGGTTTTACTCATTACAGATGGCCTTGAAAATGTGCCGCGTGAGGAGCTGACTCAGGCCCTGAGTACCCTCCTGGCCTCTGGACACACGCTTTCTATTCTGGGTGTCGGCACCCTGGAAGGTGCGCCGATCAAGTTAGCCAAAGGGGGTTTCTTTCGCGATAAGTCAGACAAACTGATCATCCCCAAGTTAGATGAAATAGGATTAGTCGCAATGGCCCAAGAGGGCGAAGGACGCTATCAACGTATTTCAAATGATGCCCAAGACATTGACAGTCTCTTTGCGACATCCGCCATGAACAGCCTGGATAACACAACAGAGGAAACCGGACTCAAAACCGACCGATGGCGGGAAGAAGGCCCCTGGCTCCTGCTCTTGCTGCTGCCGCTGGCTGCCCTGGCTTTTCGTCGCGGCATACTGCTGGTGATTGTCTCCCTGCTTCTATCACTGCCGCCTGATGCCACAGCCTTGGATTGGGAGAGTCTCTGGTCACGGCCCGATCAACAGGCACAAGCCATTTTTGAAGCAGGAGACGAGTCTGCCGCCGCCGAACTTTTTGATGATCCCGAATGGAAGGCCACCGCACATTATCGGGCAGGTGACTATCAGGAAAGCATTGACAGCTTGGCGGGCATTCAAAATCCAGAGGCCCTCTACAACAAGGGCAATGCCCTGGCGCAACTCGGCAAATTGCCTGAAGCCCTTGCCGCCTACGATGAGGCTTTGAAACTCAATCCCGAGCATCAAGACGCGATTTATAACAAAGAGCAAATTGAGGCGCAGATGTCTCAACAGGAACCGAATCAAAACAATCAGCAGGAAGGGGAGCCTTCAGAAAATCCGCAAGACTCGGACAAAGACGGCGAACAGGATTCTGAGTCCGATCAGGATGAAGAGGGGGAGGACTCAGAAGCATCTGATCAAAGCCAGTCCCAAAACCAGCAAAACGACCCGCAAGAAGGTCAGCAAGAGGATCAGGCAGGTGAAAACCAGCCCTCGGACTCTGAACAGGATTCTCAGCAGGAGAGCGAATCAGGTGAAAAAAAAGAGGACGAATCTGATCAGGAAAAATCTGAGAATCAGGCACAGGACACAGAAAAACAGGATGACGCTGAATCTAAAAAAAATGAAGAGGCCAAGTTACAAAAAGAGTCTTCACCCAATGATGACACACAATCGGATGAACAGAAGGAATCCGCATTGGCACTTGAGCAGTGGTTACGACGCATCCCGGATGATCCGGGTGGCCTGCTCAGGCGAAAGTTTTTATATCAATCTCAACAGCAGCGACCGACAGATGGTGAGGAAGCAGGATGGTAAATTTTAGCTTAAAAATCGCGGGATTCGTACTCTTATTGCCAGTACTGCTCTGTATTTCAGAAGCATCGGCGGCAAACATACAAGCAGAACTTGACCGCGGCACCGTGTCGATCAATGAATCCTTCACCCTCGTTTTTACGACAGAGGGTGAAGAAGACGGTGCTCCCGATTTCAGCCCCCTGGAACAACTTTTTGAGATCCACAGCCAAAATGAGAGCAGCAGGATGAGTTTTATTAACGGAGAAATCACGCGGATCAAACAGTGGAACCTCACGCTCATGGGCAAAGAGATCGGTTTTTTCACCATTCCATCCATCCATTTTGGTGCAGACAAAAGTACCAGCCTTCGCATCGACATTACAGCAGCCCCGGTGGCCAAAGCAGGCGCAGAAGCGGAACCTGTGTTTCTTGAGGTGAGTGCAACACCCGAAACAGTCTATGTGCAGGCCCAGGTAATCTATACACTCAGACTCTACTTTTCTGTCAATTTGCTCAGTGCCAAACTTTCTGAACCCATCCTAAGCGACACGGATGCCGTCATCGAAAAACTCGGCAAAGACCGTGAATTTGAAACCACTGTGTCTAACAAACGCTATCGTGTGATTGAACGGCGCTACGCGATTTTTCCACAGCGCAGCGGTCAGTTTACAATTGCACCCGTTTCTTTTGCCGGACAGCTTGCCAGCCGGTCGAGATCGAATTTCAATCCTTTTCCCGGCGGCGGGGCGATTAAACGTCTGCGCTCACGCGCGCTGCAACTTGATGTCAAACCGGTGCCACAGGATAAAATCCGTGGTCGTTGGCTGCCTGCAAAAAAGCTCCGCCTGGTTGAAGTCTGGCCAGGAAATACAGGTGAAAAGGGAGAAATGCCCATCGCCGGGGAACCGCTCACTTGGACAATCACCCTCATGGCAGATGGTTTAACGGCGGCACAATTACCAGAAATAGAACCCAAGCTACCGGCGGGCATCAAATCCTACCCGGAGCAAGCTCTGCTCAATAATGAAAAACAAGAGAACAGCGTCATTGGCATCCGTCAGGAAAAAATAGACCTCATCCCCGGCAAAGCCGGTTCTTATCGTCTACCGGCAATTGAAATCCCCTGGTGGAATACTATTACAGAAACGATGGAAGTGGCACGACTGCCCGCCCGGCAGATCGAAGTCGCTCCCGCAGAAAAAGCGGCACAAGGCGCAAGCCCCACTCCCCTCGCCCCATCACAAAACAGGATGGATGCCGACAGTAATATTGTGGCTTCGGGAAATGCCGCAGAGAACGCAGGGTTTTGGTCCTGGATCAGCTTGATTTTAGGGCTTGGATGGGTAATTACCCTCATTGCCTGGTGGGGATCGCGACAGAAAGCCACAGCTGACCTGGCCTCAGTATCGGAGCTGATAGGACCCGACATCAAACAACTGAATCGCCAACTCAAACTTGCCTGTGAAAAAAATGATGCCGCCGAAGCAAAAGCAAGCTTATTGGCATGGGCGCAGGCCCTCTGGCCCGGACAAGCTCCGAACCTGGGGGAATTAAAAAAACAGCTTGGTGAAACATTGGCAAGTGAAATAGACTGTCTAAATGTTTCACTCTATGGCCAGCACAGCAAAGACTGGGAAGGTGGCGATACATTGTGGGCCGCCTTTAAACAACACCAAAACAACACAAAAAAGAAAAGCACCATAAAACGGGAAGGTTTGTCCCCGATGATACCGGAGTATTAAACACTCCCAGTTTTTGAAGCTGAGTGAGGTCTATCTATGACCAAAATCTCCAGAAAGCTCATCCTGCTGCTGGTACTGGCCGCCCTGGTGCCGATGACCCTCAGCGGCGCTGTCTCCATTTGGACGGCGCGCGAAATGGCGAAAAAGATCGTCATGGAAGTGAACCTTGAGGTGGCAAAGCGGGCAAGCCATCAAATCGCCCAATACCTGAAAAACAGCGAAGCCATCCTGGAAGCGCTCGCCCAAACCCTTTCTAAAAAAGACCTGCATCCCTGGCAAAAAGAGCGCACCATTCGGGCCTATGTCATCCAGTTTGAAACCTTCCGTTATCTGGAATTAACAGATCGTGAAGGCAAGCGGATTGCTACAAGCCGTCTGGAAAAACGTTCTGATGATCTCTCGGGCCTTGCAGGTGTGCAAGCGGCACTTTCCGGCAAGGTGTATCACTCCAAGGTGTTTATGTCGAAGTACTTTACACCGGCCATGACCATTGCTATCCCCCTCCGTTCACTCGGTGAAATATCAGGCGTCCTCATTAGCGAACTAAACCTGGTTGAAATGTGGCACCTGGTCGATAGCATTCAAATTGGCGACGAAGGTTATGCCCTCGTTATTTCAGAAGCAGGTCGTTTGGTGGCACATGGACTCGGGTCGGCCAAAGAGAAGGTGCTGCA
>CAZRYI010000101.1:4407-7293 GCA_964604255.1 uncultured Nitrospirota bacterium | reverse complement strand
ATGGGCACCATGACCACGGGGGCCTTCAACGTGGTCATGGATCGTTTTCAGGGGGTGCATGAAGCCTACCTCTCCACACCGCTCACCAAAAGCGAGTTGACCTTTGCCATCATTATCAGTGGTGTTTTTGTGACGACATTGATTGCCCTGGTTGTGCTCGGTGCGGGGATTTGGCTGACGGACCTTAAAGTCGCAAGCGGTCTGAGCGCCTATCTGGCAATTGTGATGGTGATCATGCTTTCTGCAATGGGACTTTTAAGCATGATGTGCTTTTTGCTCGCACGGGTCGATCATCCCAGAATCGTCGGACTCTTTGGTGGATTTTTGAATATCATCCTTTTTTTTCCAAGCGGTGCTGTCTATCCTGTCGAAAGTTTTCCTCCCTGGTTGCGCGCCTTTTCAAAAATCAACCCGGAAAGCTACGCCGTACATGCCTTGAAATCGATTCTGTTTAAAGGAATGAACTGGCAGGCTGTGCAGGGCGATCTTATTTTTTTGTCAGGATTTACGATTGTGATGTATGCTCTTGCAACAATGCGCTTTAAACGCACTTTGTAATGGCGATGTTATGGCCGAAAACCAGAGGACTTTAGGACTCAACAAATACCGACTGTAAGGATTGTTTGATATGCAAAAAAAAACTGGATTGTATGTTCTTGCCACTTTATTGAGCTATTTGTTCTTTGCAGGTGCTGTTTTCGCTCAGCAAGTGATTACCCTGGATGATGCCTACCGCTCGGCGATTTCAAATAGCGAAGACATCAAAATAGGCCGGGAAAGGCTTGTTCAATCCAAAGAAGAATCGCTCCGCAAAAAAAGCGCGCTTTATCCCAAAATAACGGGAGATTTGAGCTACCTGCGCCGCCCGAGATCCTTAAGTCGAGATGGCTTTTTGCTGAGGTCAGAGTCGGACACCCATGTGACCTTTACCCTGTCTCAGCCGCTTTACACCGGTGGGCGGGCGATGGCGAGCTATCGTAGTGCACAGCTTGGCTCAAAATCAGAGTTCTTCAATTTAGCCCTGACAAAAGAGGACTTGCTCTTTGAAATTACCCGAACCTATTACGAAACCTTAAAATCAAAAAACAATGTTCGCATCGAAGAAAAAGAGCTTGAACGTCTCAAGGCGCATCGGGATAGTGCCGAGAAACGACTTCAGGTGGGCGAGGTAACAAAAACAGTTTTATTGCGGGCAGAGGCCGAACTATCAGACGTTCGGGCCAAGCTGATCCGCGCCCGGAATGACGAAATTGCCATGAAAGATCAACTGGCCCTCAGGGCCAAAATTCAAGGTGATTTTGATCTTGCAGATCCGCCGCGCGTTGTTTTGCCGGAGCGATCAAAATCAGACTGGGTTGATCTTTCACAAGTGGAAAGAATGGAAATCAAACAGGGAGAAATTCATGTCGATCAAGCGTATGAGGGCATCGTATTCGCGCGTGGCAACTTCCATCCCCTGGTTTCACTCGACCTCGAACATCATTGGGTGGATCAAGAGCCACAAAGTTCTTTTTTGATACAGAGCGATACCTTGGCCATTTTAAAGCTAACGATGCCGATTTTTGAAGGAAAACTGCGGACTGCTGAACTGTCCCAGGCACAATCACGGCTTCGGGAAGCGGCGCTGATTCGTCAGCAAATCAAAGATCAAATCGGGGTCGAAGTCCGATCCGCTATGCTGGATCTTTCGACTTTAAGCGGCGAACTAGCACATCTGAAAAACAGAGTAAGATTTGCACGGGAAGCCTACACACTGGCCTCCCGACAGTTTGATGTCGGCTTAGGGACGCACATCGACGTGTTGGATGCCAGTGCCGGTCTGCTTGATGCCGAGCGGCGTTTTTCAAACACAGTCTACGACCGGGAATTTGCGATGCTCCAACTCAAAAAACAGGTCGGACTTTTTGCCCCCTTGCAAGGCGAAGATTCAAAACCCTAAAAAGGGAATGCCAAATACACGACGCTTCCTGAGGACGACACCAGACCATGACAGAAACAACACGCTATGAAATAGCAATCGCCCGTTTTGATGCCGTAAATCGGCAAGATCCGAATCACGAAATGCTGGATGGGCAGGCCATTCCGAAAGAACTATTGTATGCCCAAAGGATGAGTTATTGGCTGAGTCGTCATGCCCCTGATGCTTCGGAGGCACTGAAGCTGGCTGCACGAAGTCAGCATATTGCACGATGGGAAATTCCTCGCTCAGATTATGCGATGGATCGACCTGGCTATTTTTTGTGGCGGACGACTTTAAATCGTTTTCATGCGGACAAAGCCTGTGAAATTTTGGCCGAGCTTGGCTACGATGAAATGATCATGCAACGCGTCGAAGGATTCCTGCTCAAAAAACATCTGAAAGATGACCCTGAGATGCAGGTTTTGGAAGATGTGATTTGTCTGGTTTTTTTAGAAAGTTATTTTAGTGATTTTTCAAAGAAGTATGATGCAGAAAAGATGATTCCAGTGATCCAAAAAACCTGGAAGAAAATGACTCCGAAGGGTCATCGTGCCGCCCTCGCCCTCAATTTACCACCTAAGGCCTCTAAACTGATTGAACTGGCCCTAGGCGGCTAAGGTTTGCTAGGTCGCTTCACTCAAGTTTTGCGGATCTTTTAGTACGGCAGGACTTTTGAAATGCCAAGAAGGTCAAGACATCGAGACGCGCGTCATTGAGTTCGGGGTGTTTTTTGATATATCCAGCAACCACCACATCAAGTTGATTGGGCGAGAGATTGGCGATGCAGTTGTGTAACCAGGGCACCATGTCGTCACCGTCATCTATGGGGCGCGCGAGGGTCATGCCATGCACCACACCCGTGACATAGGAAATGCGCTCCGCCAAGGCCATTTTTGCGTAGTTTCGACCCGTGAGTGAAACCTGCG
>CAZRYI010000101.1:0-4307 GCA_964604255.1 uncultured Nitrospirota bacterium | reverse complement strand
ATGCGCTCCGCCAAGGCCATTTTTGCGTAGTTTCGACCCGTGAGTGAAACCTGCGGCAGCGGCTCTTCAGCGCTTGCATGTAATGGTTCAGACCAGGGCAGTGCTAAGAATAAGAAGTATAATGCCAATACACTCAAAACTTGTTTCATGCTATCCCCTCCGATGAGCTGCAAGTTCAATATGTAAATTAGTAAGTTATCTTGAATTACATGCTCGTACGATACAGCAAGTACAGCCATTGATCAAGTGGGTATTATTTTACTTTTTCCCAGGTATCCGATCCGACGAGCTTTTGCATGACCCGGCCTGTTCGCAACCATAATTTGTTGCCGTTGATGTCACCATATTTATCGGAGTGCCGTTTGGAATGTGTATAACGCACCGTTGTGCCATCTTCAGTACGCTGGGTTTCAACCGAGATGAATTTAACCGGAATTCTTGCCAACATGAACTCCTGAAGCACAGCCCATTGATTGATACGCCAGCGTCGGAATGCATCGCCTGAGGCTTCTGGATAATCTGCACGGGTGCTGAATGCAATGGCGACTTGCTCGGTCGCGGCGTCGTAGGAAACACTCGCATCTGTAGAAGGGGAGATGAGGGAAGTGGCTGATTCGATGGTGCGTTCCAGGTTCATCGGATCAACGGTCGCGGCATGGGCGATGGTCGAAAATCCAAGTACTAGCCCGATCAGGCTGAATGTGATTATTCGTTTCATGGGTATCCTCTTTAATTGGTTATTTAAGCAAAATAGTCATCGTTCATTTCTTCACAAATCGGCGGGATCTTAGCACACCAAGCCTATTTTGTAACTATTTGGGTCGCAAGATTTAATCTGAATTTTCTCTAAAGGGGGTCAAAGGACTTGAACTGAAGGCCCTCCAGTTTGACATCGTCGGGAAGGCCCTTTGCCTGAATGAGCACTTTGAAGGTGCCACCCATTCCGGCGGGGTTCATCAATTGTTTCATCGCCATGAATTCCTTTTGGGCTGCTTCAGATTCAAACATGGTCTGTGCAGGGGTTTCCATGCGTTGGGCGATGCCTAAACCCATCAAAAAATGTCCCTGGTCAGTAAAACCGATGGTCTTTAATCCCTGGGCCTCTCCCGCACGGGCGATGGAGGTAAAATCAAGGTGGGCGGTCATATCCTGTTCACCGATGTGTTCGTAGGGACTTTCATTCGTAAGATGTTTGTGATAGCAGAGGAAGGTGCCTTTCGGTCTTCGGGTGCTATAAAGCTCCGGGGCCGGATAACCATAATCGATGGTCAGCACAAAACCCTGAGTCATGGCCCCGGCGACAGATGTAATCCAATCCAGAGCCTGCAAATTCACTTCCAGTTCAAGCGGCTGTTCAAAGGATAAATTGAGGCGATCCAGGTAGGTTTTTAATGCGGGTGTCGAAGGTGGCAAGTTGATTTCGGTGAATTGTTCATTTTGCCAATCAACGTGGATTTCTTGAATCTTGTCCTGATGAACAAGCAGTCTGTGAATTGGAAAAGCATCCAGCAGTTCATTGGTGAGTAGGACACCGGAAAAGCCCTCCGGGATGCTATCAGACCAGGAAATCTGTTCTGAAAAAAGAGGAGAAAGCTTTTCCTGCTGCTGTGTCAGTAGCCAGGCACTTTGTTCGACAATGACATAGCTTAGGCGATTAAAAAGCACAGGGTCTTTTGTCTGGATTGTTTTGAGAATGTCCTGACAGAGACTGCCCAGACCCGCCCCGACTTCCACAATCGTGAAACTTTCAGTGTCGTCTTTTTTTTTGAGGATTTCAAACATTTGCATCAACTGTTTTGCCAGCAGTTCCCCAAAAACAGCATGGACGGTACTACTCGTATAAAAGTCCCCCTCCCATCCGATCTTGTCTCCCGGAGTGCTGTAATAACCATGTTTCGGATGATAAAGGGCTAAATCCATAAAACGCGCAAAGGGGATGGGCCCGCTTTTTTGGATCTCTTCTTGAATGATCTTTGTGAGTTTTAAATGCGACATTTTCCGAGCACCATTTCCACCTTAAAATAAGCGCCGGAAATTTAAGGCAATGCAACGATGGATGTCAAGGATGCCAAGAAGGATCAACGCTCTTCCTCCTACATTTGCTTCCTTTTTCGTGCCAGGTATAAAATAAGTTTCTTGGCAGGGAGGAATGACAATGTTTGCCCCAAGCCCTTTTCCTTCTGAACCACCGAAGCACCAGCGCATTCGCCTGGAAAACTCAAACGCTCACTTGCAATCCTTTTTTGAAAATGCCCCGATTCCGCTGACCCGCTACGACGCGACAGGCAGAATCATGCAATGGAACCGCCCTTTTGAGGCACTGCTGGAGCGCTCCAAGGAAAAAATTGAGGGACAACATATTTTTGAACTGCTTGCAGAAAAAAATTCGGAAGAACGGATGCAGTCCATGGTTAACACTGTTTTTACCGGAGAGGCCCTGACAGAAATTCACTGGAAAATAAAAACAGCGGCTGGCATGATCCGCGATCTCTCTGTTTCGACTTTTCCTGTTTATGATGCACATGGCGCAGTCGCTTTCGGCATCGCCATGTTTGTTGACATGACGGAAAAAAATGAGCTGGAGCGGGCACTACTTCATACGGAAAAAATGGCGGCAATGGGCACACTTGCATCGGGTTTGGCCCATGAGCTTGGCACACCCATGAATGTCATCCTGGGGCGTGCGGAATCCCTGTTGAGACACACAAAAGAGAAAACAACGGCCTTGGGTTTGATGATTATTATTGAGCAGATCGACCGAATGACACATTTGATCAATCGTCTACTGACCTTCGCCAGAACAACACCCATTGAGCGTAAAAAAGTCGCGCTGAACACACTGGTGAATAAAAGTCTTGAAATGCTCGAACCGCGTGCCAAGGCGAAAGGCATTCTCATTTCATTGGATCTTGAAGCGCAGCTATATCCCATTTGGGGTGAGGGCGATCAGATTCTTCAGGTCTTGGTGAATCTCTTAATGAATGCGATTGATGCCATTCATCAAGACGGTGAAATCTCGATTAAAACGACCTCGATGTGCATGAGCGGAGGTGCCTCATTGCGAACAGGCACGATGGTAAAATCCAAGCGCATGGTGCAGGTCCTCGTGAAAGACAACGGCAGCGGTATTGAGGTGGCCTACCTCGACAAAGTATTCGACCCTTTTTTTACGACCAAAGCAGTTGGAAAAGGCACGGGTTTGGGGCTGGCGGTTGCAAGCGGCATTGTGCGGGATCATGGCGGACAGATTGAGGTGGCAAGTTCTAAGCAGGGCACCACCTTCTGCATCCGTCTGCCTGCTGAAAAACCCGATACTTTGGCTTGAAAGGCTGGACTAGGCGCTACGTTCCGGCAGGGTCGCGGTGCGAATCCAATAGTCCTGAATGACCTCGACGGTGCGAAGAAAACTTTTAAATTCGATGGGTTTTTGGATGTAGGTATTGGCACCGAATTGATAACTCGGCAGGATGTCTTCAGAAAGCTGGGAAACGGTGAGAATGATGACGGGAATGGATCGTAAACTTTGGTCTGCTTTGATTTTTTTGAGCACGGTCAGGCCGTCAATTTTAGGCAGATTCAAATCAAGCAGGATCAACTCCGGACGCGGCGAAAGGCTCACGGGATGGAATTTTCCACGATGTTGAAGGTAATCCAGCGCCTCTTCCCCATCCCGCACAACGATTAGTTCGCAGGAGGTTGTGCCCTGTGAAAAAGCCCGTCGGGCGATTTCAATATCGTGATTGTTGTCTTCTACTAACAGTATTTTGGCCCGGTGTTGACTGTTCATGTTGTTTCCCTGTCGTCTATGTTGTAGCCATCCTAAGAGCTCGGATCGGTCGATCTTCTTTGATGTTTTCCATTGGGTAAAGTGAAATAAAAGGTACTGCCTTTTTCCGGCTCTGATTCAATCCAGATTTTTCCACCCAGGCCTTCGATGACTTTTCGGCAAATCGCCAATCCAACCCCCGTGCCTTCAAAAGCCTCGTGGGGGTGGAGCCGTTCAAAGGGCCGCAAAATCTGTTGTTGATATTGAGCAGGAATACCAATTCCGTTGTCCGCAACAGAAAAAAGAATGTCGCCTTTTTCTTCAGTAATACTGAGTGTGACTCGGGGGATTGCAGAGGTATTGAACTTGATGGCGTTCGATATAAGATTTTTGAAGACTTCTGCTAGTTGAAGTGGATCGCAATAGATTTCTGGCAGAGCTGAGCGGGTGACAATCTCCGCTTTTTTCTGTTCAATGGAAAATTTTAGATCTGCTTCGACTTGTTTGATGAGCGTCTCTAGATTAACGCGTTCAACCCTGC
>CAZRYI010000100.1:0-7297 GCA_964604255.1 uncultured Nitrospirota bacterium | reverse complement strand
GTATCGAAGTAAATCTTGATTTGCTTCGGGGGTCTGATTATAATTCCCCCGATAAATTGCTGTGACGGGGAGGTAGAAAATGGTCTTTGAGGTCTATCAGATAGAAGGTTTTGATATCGATATGCGGATGTTTAACCGCGATATAAAAATTGATGTGGACGAAAACGGCTACAAAGGCCGTGTGCGTTATGAAGGTTTAATCGTGCAATCACACGACTATCCGACCGTTGACGAGGTTTTGGCCGATTTGACCAAGAGACTTTATAAAAAAGGCTTTACCGAATTAAGATCCAGAATTAACTTTCGTGAAGACCGCTACCTTGCAGAGAGAGAACCCTGGGTTTATTACAATAAGGCGTCCTAAGATCACTCTCTCTAGTCGCAAGTTATATAAGCACTTCATTTGTACCCTCCTTTTTTGTTTGACGATTTCCGGTCTTATCACATCCCCATCCCTTGCGAGTACTGAGGAGCCTTCCGAGCTTAGCCTTGCACAAAGCCTTAGAATCGAATCGCTCAAGCGCGAGCTTCGTGTTTTCAGGGTAGACAGCACAACAAACGCCCGACTGGCCTCAATTAAAAAATCCTACGACCAAAATCACTTCAAGGACATTGTGACTGCTTTCGGAAGTTCTGTTGAAGACGGTGCGCTTTCAAAAAAAGAAGCACTCAGCGACCTTTTTTTGATTTACGGGAATGCGCTTTTTTTTCTGGGACAAAATGAAGCAGCAGTGAGTGCTTATCAGCGCAGCTTTAGACTGGCAACTTTTCCCAGGCAACAAGCAGCCGCAATGGCTAACTTTGGCTTCATGCTTTCAAAACAATCCCGCTGGGAAATGGCGGCAAAGTGGGTGGAAAAAGCCCTTGAGATCGATCGGGATCAGGACGATTGGGTTGGGCAGGGCATTGCGCTTTCAGTGCTCGGCAATATTTATTTTCAAATGGGGGACAGCGATAAAGGGGCCGCGGCTCACATTGAGTCGCTGGAAATCGCTGAAATCATTCCAGTGCCCTGGTTAATCGGGCGGCAAAGTAACTTTTTAGCGAACCTCTATTATCTGGATGGAATTCTCTATCTTTCAGAAGATTATTTTCAAAAGGCGCTGAAAGTTTATCGCGAGCTGGACGATCCTTTCGGAAAAGCCGCCGCCCTCACCGGCCTGGGTTTTGTGAATAAAGACAACAAACGCTTCGATGAGGCTTTGCAACATCAGTCAGCCGCACTCGCCATTTATCAAAAACTTCAGGATCAAGCAAAAGAAACAAAAGCTTTGCTCAACGTCGCATTAATTCATCGCGACAAGGAGGATTTCAAGACAGCACTGGCATTTAGCGCCAGAGCTTTTGCCATTCAGGAAACACAGGGCAATGTGCGCGGCATGGCCGAAATAGAAGGCACCATCGGAACCATTTATCAAAAAAAGGGTGACTTGCACGAAGCCATCCGGCAATTAGAAAAATCCCGTCAGCTTTTCCAAGAAGCAAAAGCCTCCCAGCAAATCCACATCGTGGATCTACGAATTCAAGCCCTGAAAGATCAATTACGACCGTAGTTTGATATGGCTTACAGGCATTACAAGTCTTCCCATGCCGCATAGCCACCGCTTAAATCCAGGACATTCGTCCACCCTGATTTTTCTAGCAGGCTGTTCGCAATCATCGACCGATAACCTCCCTGGCAATGAACAACTACGGGCAAGGACTTCGGCACCTCCTTCAGTCGATTTGGCAGTTGATTCAGGGGAATGTTGGCAGCGCCTTCGATGTGCCCTTTTTCCCATTCAGCGGCTGTTCGAATATCAACCACGGCCTTTTTTTCTGAGCGTCCACGCAGCTTGCTTGCCGTAATGCTCAGTGTTTGCCTGAGTAAATCGGGTCGGTCTTTGAGCGCTTTCATGCCGGATGCAAGATAACCTGCCACATGGTGAAAACCGATGCGTCCCAGACGCATGATGGCTTCTTCGGCACGCTCTGTTTCGGCGATGAGGACAATCTGATCGTCCTGATTGAGTAAGGTGCCGACCCAAGTCGCAAACTTCCCATCAAGGCCAATGTTCAAAGCCCCCTGAAGATGGGTCTTTGCAAAATCATTCGCAGAACGGATATCAAGCACTTGTGCGCCAGATTTCTGAAGGGACAAAACAGTCTCAAGATCCAGCGCTTTCATCGACTTGTGCATCGTTTCATCCAAACCCTCACGTTCTTTCCGGTTTAAAATCGCATTGTAAACAAAGTAGGCAGGGGCTTCGGCTTGCTCTGCACACATCATTTTAATGAAGTCCGATTGAGGCATTTTTTGCAGGGCATAATTGGAACGACGCTCCTCTTCAAGTGTCGAAACGGCTTTGTCACTTAAAGCCTTGCCACACATTGAACCTGCCCCGTGGGCCGGATAAACCAGTGTTTTGCCCGGCAACTTCAGCAGTTTATTGTGCAGAGAATCATAGAGCATTTCGGCCAGTTCATTGGCTGTCACACCAATGGAGGCGAGTAGGTCGGGACGCCCCACATCACCCAAAAAGAGGGTATCGCCTGTAAACATGGCGTAGGGGTTTTTCTTGTCCGACTCTAAATCAAAGGCAAGCAGGGTGATGCCTTCCGGCGTGTGGCCCGGTGTTTCCAGCACTTCCAAGCGCAATGTGTCTCCCAAGGTAATCACACTGCCGTCGCCAAGTGCTTCAAAAGCAAACTCCGCTTTCGCACGTTTTCCCAGATAGATTGTGGCACCCAGTTTGTCACGCAGCTCAATATGTCCGGCGATGAAATCGGCGTGGAAATGAGTCAAAATGACATGTTTGATCTTAAAACCCTGTTTCAGTGCATCGTTCAAATAAATGTCGATATCACGCCGAGGGTCAATCACTACGGCCACTTTCGTTTTTTCGTCGGCCAGCATGTAGGACGCATGTGATAGACATTCAAGATAGTAGCGCTGAAGAAACATGTTTTACCCCTCCCTCTTAATCTTTTTATTCAGAAATACTCAGACTGGCGATTCGTTATTTTCTTCTATCGTTTTTTTCCAGCGTTCCCGCAGAGTTTGATGAAGTCGATTGTGCAGTGTCAGCGGAAGTTCATGGACTTCGTCATTTTTATATAACTTGATGGTTTTGCGAATGGTATCCACCACGACCTTGCAGGGATTACAATCCCTTAGGTGGCCTTCAAAATCGGTACAGATGCCGGGATCAATATCCTGATCCACATAATCATTTAACATCCGCAAAAGTTCTTCACATTTCATCGCAGGACTCTCTTTATTCTTTCAGGTAGCTCTGTAAAAGTATTTGGGCCGAACTTGCACCATCTTCATCCCCGTCGTGACGATGGGTCTTTTGTAATACATTTTTTTTGTCTCCGAAACGACGTGTCAGTTTTTCACGCAAGGCCAATCTCGCTCGCAAGAGACGCACTTTCACATTTGCCGCACTGAGCCCCAAGGCATCTCGTGTTTCCGCGATGCTCATACCAATGACGTCCCGCAGCATGAAGACAAGGCGCTGTTTTTCTGGAAGTTTTTCAATGGCTTCATCCAGAATGCCTTGCAACTCTTGGCCCTCTACGATTTTCAATGGATCTGCCCGCCAATCTGCAATGTACTCAGGATGAGGAATCAGACCTTCTTCATTTTCTTCGCTGATCTCATTAAGCGAAAGCGATTTCAGGCCCTGTCGTTTACGCAGCAGCTTTAAGGCCGTATTGCTTGCAATGCGTGTGACCCAGGTGCCGAATGAGGCCTCTCCGCGAAATTGAGGCAGGTGGGTCATCGCCTGAAGAAAGGTATTCTGCATGACATCCTCTGCATCTTCTCGATTTTGAAGTATCCGCATCGCGTGGCTATAAAGCCGTTTTTCATGTCGAGTGACCAGGGCATCAAATGCCTCAAAGTCGCCCTGTTGCGCAAGCGCAACTAGCTCCGCATCTTCTTTTTTCTGTATTGCCAAATCGGAAAGGTTCATGACACTCGCTGCATCTGGTTCAGGAATCGATGTCAGAAAAAATAAACTTTCCGATTATCTACCACATGGCTTCATGGATCAAGCACATGCCTTAATGGATCAAGTTTTCGACATTTTTCAGGCATTTCAATCTCCCGGCTCAAAAACTGAGCCTCAAGCCCGCGTATACATTGTTATTTTTCTTAAATTGGCCAAAAAAAGTGTGCTCTTCTTTTCCGATAAAAAGATTACCTGCAATCTCTCCCGACCAGGCATCATCCATCTTATAATGTATTTTTGGACGAAAGTAGGCATCCCTGTCAGAGGGAGAATAGAAGGTAAACAGAGATAAGCTGAGATCCTGATTCATTAAAAACTGTGTTAAACGGAAGGTCAGGACATGGCGATTTTCATCCGCGACAGGGCTACCCGCAGGCAGGTTTCTACGGAAATTACCGTAGTCACGTATCTGCTCCAGATAATATTGAAGTGTCATGCTCAAATCCCGAACAACCTCCTGCTCGTAGCCCAGAAGAATGCGAAGTTCACTGTTCTGAATGAGTGGATCTTCTCCACTTGCATCTTCTTCAGAATCGTAAAGTCCCAGTTCAAGATATCCAATCCCCCCTCCAAGCGAGCCTCGCACACTGCCTCCGTAAACCGACAGCTTCGGGAAGATCGCCAAATTAGATGAGGGATTAAAACCACCGGGTGATTTCCAGTATCCCTGATAGCCATAGAGTGCCAGCTCAAGCCCTTTGAAATTCTGATAAAATCTCAGGGCAATTTCGTCTTCCTGAAACCAGGCATCCCGCCGCTCTGTTTGCACCACGGCATCCCGGCCTGTGAGTCGTCCCAGCGAACTGTTAAAAAATGAGATTCGCCCGCCGTCAATAAAACGGTCTGCATCAAAACGCGGCGTGTAGACAATATCCAGATTGACATTGGCACTAAAAAAAGAAGCCTTGAGCGCATCAGAGGGGGCTTTGAGATATTCCGTATCCCGACCGATGAAAAAGGCATTCCAATCCTTTGGAAAAAGATCATTGATAAAAATAAGATCCCCGGTGCCCCAGGTTAAAATCTGCCGTCCAATCTTCAAGTCAATGAAACTCAGGGGCCTCAGCAGCAGGCTGGCTTCCCGCAAGTCGATGAATCCGCTTCCTGTTTCCAATTTTATTTTGTCTTGGTTTTGCAAAACAGGATCGTAAAGAAAGTCACCGGTGAACTTGAATATCGCCTGTTTTATCGGCCTTTCAAACTGAAGTTGAACACGTGTTTCACCCAGGGAGATCTCTCTTTCATTTGGATCGCGTTGCGTGCGAAAGCCAAATCGTGCTTCCCAAAAACCATTCACTGAAAAAGGAAGGCGAACAACTGCTTTTTCCAGGGGATCTATAGTTCCTGCTTCCGCCCCTTCACCAAGTCCCTCTGGCAGTAGAGGGGCTTCTGTATCACTTGGGATTTCTGCTTCAAGTCCGGGAGGAAGCGGGGGCGCATCTCCCGCGTAGAGTGGCGCGCCCAAGCTAAAAGCGGCAAGCAGCATCAGTACATTTATTTGATGATAGCGACGACAGATCATTTCAGATATTTCCTTGGGGGATTCCGAAGATAGCGTTCCGTAAAAATTTCTCCAGGAAGGCCGATATCATACTGAACACCGGAATACGCAATGAGGGTTTCGCTCTTTGTCCTCAGATCTTTCATTCGGGCTTGAATGATGGTGGGATAGCCCTGAATCGTCGCTACTTTCAAGACTTCATAAATGCGATAGGCTTCATTTTTTTTGTTGAAGTAGGTAATTTTGACGGGAAGAAAAGTCTTGCGATGAATCCAGGCTTTGTAAGAAACAAATGCCACAGCCCCGGGATCTTTAGGGCGATTCTCCACGACATAATAATGATCGGAGCTTTCGAGCAGCGTGTGTGTATCTTCGTCAAAACCGCGCCCGGAAACATCCTCATAGAAAAAATCAGAACCGACAAAGCTGGTTCGCTCGTCGCTGGCCGCGATGCGTTTTACAAGATCGAGCGCGGGTAGGTAAAGCCAACGGTCGTCCTCCTCTTTGACCTTTTTCCAAACCATGAAGACGGTTTTATTCACATCGGCAGGCCGGTGAAAATAGACGTAAAATTGTTGATCGCCCTCTGTTTGTCCATCCACATTCCGCCTTAAAATAGTGAAGCGGCGTTTCCGTTTTCTACCCTGACTGTCTGTCATCGTCATGGCAACCTGGGCGCGCCCATCTGTCCCAGGGTAATAAGATGCCTGGATGGTCTTTTTCACAATCGTGTCAGCCGAGAGTGTTTCGCCAGCCCAGGCTTTTGCGCCGAAGACAGAAATCACAAGCCCGACAATGATCGTCGAATAGCATTTTTTGATATTCATCACAGCTCTCCTTTTCACTGAAAACGATTTTTTGCCTGTTTAAGGGAATAGACCCATGAAAGAACAAAAAGTTACAAAAAGGCGCAAAAAAATAGATCTCGCCTGTTTGCCTGAAAATGTGATTTTTTGGAAAAATGGTCTGCAATAAATCAAGGGTGACAGAGAGACTATCGTTCTTCTCTCTTTGGTACTACGTTGGAGGGAAAATGAAGACTCTCTATCTCATTGAGCAAGAAGTCTCTGAAATCGTTTTCAAAGCCGCCATTCAGCCGAAAAAACAGTCACTGCCTGTCCGCTCAAAATCACCCTGTTTTCTACCAGATGCACTTGAATGTATCCGCCACGCGCCGAGGCTTGATAGGCTCTCAGGGGGTTCCGGCCAAGGCGTTTTTGCCAATAGGGGCCAAGACAGCAGTGGGCAGAACCGGTAACAGGGTCTTCGTTGATGCCGGAAGCAGGTGCAAAAAAGCGGGAGACAAAATCAATCTCCTCCGAAGCGGATGCCGCTGTCACCATGATACCTCGTGCCGACACCTTTTTAAGTAAGCGAAAGTCGGGACGAATCGCTCGGACTTGAGCTTCCGACTCAAGCACCACAAGATAATCCAAACGGTTTTTTCCGACATACTCACTTGATTCTAAGCCTAAGGCAGGCAAGAGTTCGGCAGGAGCCGAAATCTCACTTGCGGGCTCCGACGGAAAATCCAGCGCAATGCGATCTCCAACTTTTTCAGCCATCAACAGGCCGCTTCGGGTATTAAATCGGGCCCTTTGATTTTGTGTTAGAAGGCCGCATTCCCATAAAATATGAGCCGCCGCCAGTGTCGCATGACCGCAAAGATCCACCTCCATCAAGGGTGTAAACCAACGCAGTTGGTAGTGCCCTGCCTCTTCCAGCAGAAAAGCGGTTTCCGAAAGGTTCATTTCAGAAGCAACATCCTGCATCCATTGATCGGGCATTGCCTCTTTTA
>CAZRYI010000099.1:0-7347 GCA_964604255.1 uncultured Nitrospirota bacterium | reverse complement strand
AACTGTAAAAGGAGAGCGTAACATGAGTCAAAATCAGATGCGTCTTGTCGTGATTGGAAATGGCATGGGTGGGGTTGCCGCTGTTGAGGAGGTGCTGAAACTTCGGACTGACCTCAAGCTCAGCATCTTCGGTGCCGAACGACATGTCAACTATAACCGGATTCTGCTTTCGGAGGTACTGTCCGGCAAAACGCAAGAAGAAGACATCATTCTCAATCCGCTTTCCTGGTACGAAGAGAACGATATTCAACTTTATCTGGATGATCCCGTTGTCGCAATCGACACCGAACACAAAACGGTGACTTCAAAAAACGGCGTCCAGGTGCCTTACGACAAACTGCTCATTGCACAAGGTAGCCTGCCTTTTATTCCGCCGATCCAGGGTACCGATAAAAAGGGTGTGCTCTGCTTTCGCACGCTTGAAGAGACTAAGGAAATTATCAAACTCGCCAAAAAAGCCGACAAAGCCGTGGTGAT
Organism: uncultured Nitrospirota bacterium; assembly: GCA_964604255.1. GTDB lineage: Bacteria > Nitrospirota > Nitrospiria > SBBL01 > JAADHI01 > JAJDBU01. Next base: position 6,870 of record CAZRYI010000099.1, on the reverse strand, counting down.
CGGTGGCGGTCTGCTAGGCCTTGAAGCTGCACGTGGGCTAGTAAATCATGGCCTTGAAGTTTATGTCGCCCACCTGGTTGACCGGCTCATGGAACAGCAGTTGGATGAAATCAGCGCGCTCATGTTGAAAAAACAGATCGAAAAATCAGGCATTTCCGTCATGCTGAATCATGCCGCTGATCAAATCATCGGAAACGGCAGTGTCGAAGGGGTGCATTTTGACAACGGCAAGGCGGTTCAAGCCGACTTAGTCCTCATTTCGACGGGCATCCGTCCGAATGTCGCCCTGGCAAAATCTGCCGGTCTCACGGTGAATCGCGGCATTGTTGTGAACGATTATATGGAAACAAGCCATCCTGATATTTATGCCATTGGCGAATGCATTGAACATCGGGAAAAAACTTTTGGTCTGGTTGCTCCGATTATGGAACAGACAAGGGTGGTGGCCGATACGATTTTAAATGGGCAGAACAAAACTTATGTGAATCAAATTGCCAGCACAACACTCAAAGTCGCCGGAATTGATCTGACGTCGATGGGCAACTTTTTACCGGATGGCGCGGGCTGTGAAGAAATTACTTATATGGATTCAAGCACGGCGAATTATAAAAAGGTCGTGATCCAGGGAAACCGTGTTGTTGGGGCAATTTTGCTGGGCGATATTACGAGCGGGACTCGTCTGCATCAGCTCATTAAAAAAGAAACCGATATTTCCCTTTTTCGCGATACCTTGTTGGGTGGTAGCAGCAGTGGAGATGCCGACGCCACCATGATGGTTTCTACAATGGACGATGACGAAATTGTCTGCGGTTGCAAAGGCGTTGATAAAGGCACCATTGTCGGAGCGATTGAAACACACGAGCTGACCAGTCGGGAGGAAATCGGCGAAAAGACCAAGGCTTGTACCTCCTGTAAAAGTTGCGGCCCGATGATTGACCAGTTACTTCAGGAAGTCCTTGGCGGCAGTTTTGTGATGTCTCCTAAAAAAACCACCATTTGCGCTTGCAAAACCCTAGACCGGGAATCACTTTGCACGCTCGTGAAAGAAGGCGGTTTGAAATCTTATTCGGCAGTCAAGGGAAGCGGTTGCCTCGGAGACTGTGGCCTTTGCAAGCCGGGTGTGAGCTATCTTTTGTCTGAGATTTGGGACGGCGAATTTAAGGATGATCGGCAGGCCCGCTTCATCAATGACCGGGTTCACGCCAATATTCAGAACGACGGGACTTTTTCAGTCATCCCCAGAATGTACGGCGGTGTGACTGATTCTAGCCAGTTGCGTCGTATTGCTGACGTGGTCGATAAATATGAAGTGCCGATGCTCAAGTTCACCGGAGGGCAACGACTCGACCTGCTTGGCATCAAAAAAGAGGATCTACCTGCGGTTTGGGCTGATCTCGACATGCCTTCCGGTCTGGCCTATGCCAAGTCGGTTCGCACGGTAAAAACCTGTGTCGGATCAACCTTTTGCCGCTTCGGTGTCGGCGATTCCATTACGCTCGGCATTGAAATGGAAAAAAAGTTTGAGGGACTTTACTCTCCCCATAAAGTCAAATTGGCAGTCACAGGCTGTCCTCGAAACTGCGCTGAAGCCTATGTGAAAGATATTGGTCTGGTGGCGATTGAAGGCGGCTGGGAGATTTATATCGGGGGTGCAGCAGGCATGACGATTAGAAAAGGCGACTTGCTTTGCCGCGTGACCACGCCGGAAGATGCCCTGAAGATGGCAACGATTTTTCTACAATATTATCGAGAAAACGGGGAATACCTCGAACGCACCTACGGTTTTGTTGAGCGCATTGGCCTGGATGTGATTCAGTCGATCATCCTGGATGAAGAAAGCGGCGAACAAGAACGGCTTTTGGCCCGCTTCGAAGTCGCTCGCGCCGCAGTGAGTGATCCCTGGCAGGAAGGGAAAAACCCTGTTCACAAACGTCAATTTATTGATCTGGGTGTTGCTGTACCGGAGGGAAGCGAATAATGGAGCTGTCGATCAATCAAACTCAAAGTCACTATGTCGAAGCCGGACATGTGGACGATATCCCCAAAGGTGAGGGGCGTTGTTTGCGGATTGATCGGCTTTTAATTGCTGTCTTTCATCTTGAAGATGGCAGTATTCGCGCCACTGACCACCTCTGTCCTCATAAACAAGGCCCTTTGACCGATGGTTTGCTCGGCGATGACAGTGTTATTTGTCCCATGCACGGCCTGCGGATTGACCTGCATACGGGAGAAAGTGCTGGTGAAGAAAAAAATGTCAGAACTTATCCAGTCAGGGTGGAGCAAGGCGTTATCTTTATTGAGTGTGCAAACGGAAGGGTCTCTACTTGACAGAAAAGGGGCATTCCAATACGATGCCGCGTTTTAGATTCATTTTTCTCCTTCATTGATAAAATAGGAAAGATCAGATCCAATGGCTTATAAGATTCGTACTCAAAAGAAAAAAGAACTGGCACCCGATGAAATTGCAAGCCGTTCAGAAGAGATGCTCAGCCATCTCCTGGACAACCCGAAGCTCATTTGGGGAGGTCTTGTGCTGGTGATTCTGATCGCAGGTTTTGTTGTAACAAAACAGTTCTCCGACAAAAGCGCTAACGAAACGGCATGGCTGCTTGAAAGCGAGGCCTCCAAGCTGTTTCATGATCCGCCTCCCCTGCCGGAGCCTGTGGAAGAAGGGGCAGAAGAAATTGAGGAAGAGCTCTTGGATCCGAAAGAGCGACTCCTTAAAGCAGCCGAACTCTACGATGAAATTATCGCAAAATATCCAGCGGATGAGGTTGCCGCAATTGCGCTCTATGAAAGTGGCAATGTTTTTTATAAATTGGAAGATTACGACAAGGCTGAAAACCGCCTAAAATCCTTTATTGAAAAATACCCCAGTCAGCAAGGTCTTGTAGCCATCTCTCACTTAAAGCTGGCCTACCTCTATCAGGTTACGGGAAAAGAAAGCGACGCTTTGACATCCTTCAGAACCGTTTATGACATGCCTGATTCACCCAGCAGAGATCAAGCCGGTTTTGAATTGGCGCGCGCCCTTGAAGCGGGTGGAAAAATGGACGAATCCAACGCAATCTACACAGACATTTCAGAAAATGCCTCTGAATCCCCCTGGGGCGCAGAAGCACAGGCACGCTTGCTGTCGCTCAATCCACCCTCTGATTTTCCTGAACCCGTCTCGGAAGATACCAGTGCTGAGGATACCGCTCCGACAGAAGAAAGCAGCGCAACCGAAACCTCTGAGTAAACCCTCTAGCCCTCAAGGGTTTCCGCTTTTTTTGTCATGAGCAAAAAGGCGGGAACTCTGGATCTTCCTTCCCTGAAACAGCTCATTCTAAGCCTTTAAGGGAGCCTCACTTAAGCTGAGGGGCTTTCCTTTGTCTTTGTTTGGGTCGTGTGGTGTGGTGGAAGAAGTGTTCGGGCTTAGGGAATCAGCAGGGTGTCTCCTGCTCGGATCATGCTTCCTTTTCTCAAACGGTTGACTTTCAGGAGATCCCTTGTACGAACGGCGTATTTCCTTGCAATCATGCCAATCGTCTCGCCTCGTCTAATCTGGTGTTTCCGAATATCTGGAATCAACAAGGTATCACCTGCTCGAATGATGCTTCTTTTGTGAAGCTGATTCGCTTCAAGCAAATGAGACATCGAAACGTTGTATCTGACGGCAATGGTGCTAATGGTCTCTCCTCGTCGAATCCGATGTTTGTCGCCATCCCGCCATCCGTCAGAAACCATCAGGTGCTGTCCCGTTCGAATAATGCTTTTTCGATGGAGCCGATTTGTTTCCAGCAAAAGATCAATGCCCACGCCGTATTTTCTGGCAATTGAAGTGATGGTTTCACCTCGACGCACACGATGTTTAAAGGAACGGCCAACGACCACTTCGACTTCTTCATCGGGAGAATAGTTCGCTAAAAAAGTTGTCTTTCTCCCCGGAGGCAGTTTAATTTTATATCCGGGCGCGCGTGGTGGGGTGATGTCGCGTTTCAACTCCGGGTTGTGAAATTTCAGCTCTTTCAGTGAGATCCCTGCATTTTTCGCAATGGCACTGAGGTAGGTGGCTCTTTTAATTTCGACTTCATCATACAACCAGGGGTTTTCATAGCTTACATCGAAGCCGTAGCGTTCGGGATCTTTGGCGATCATCATTGCCGCCATAAACTTCGGCACGTAGTTTTTTGTTTCCCGGCGGATAATGCGATACTTCCGCAGCTTCCAGAAATCTCTCGATTTGACCTGACGAATGGCCCTGGCAACCCGGCCTTCCCCGGCGTTGTAACTTGCAAAGGCCAGTGGCCAGGAATCGAAGCGTTCATAAAGGTCGGTGAGATATTGCGCCGCCGCATGGGTTGCTTTGACAGGATCGCGCCGTTCGTCAATCCAACGATCAATGCGTAAACCATATCTTTTCCCTGTTCCTTTGATAAACTGCCAAGTCCCCGAAGCCCGCGCTCTGGAAAACGCTTTCGGATTAAAGCCGCTTTCGATCAAGGATAGATAGACCAGGTCTTCAGGAAGTCCGTACTCACGAAGGATTTCATGCATCATGGGGATGTAACGACCTGAACGAGACAACCATTTTTCAAAATTAGGGCGCAATCGGTTCTGAAAAAGTACGATATATCTGTCAACAGACTGGTGTTTTTCTAAGGGAATGCCGTAGGTGATTATTTTTTGTGAAGGTGCCGTAGAGCTACTTTCGCGGCCCAGGCTATCCGGTTCTATGGAGAGGTTAATCGTCTCTTCTGAGACGGGTCCGTCGGGGCTGATTTCACCCAGCAAGTTTGAAATGGCTCGTTTTGCAGCAATTTCGGTACTCGGCGGGCCATCGTCAAAATTCCAGATTGAGATGGAAGCCTTCGTTTCCAAAACGGCCATCAGGGAGATAAAAAACGGAAAAAACAGGAGAAATACCAAAGACTTAAGACGCATGCACTATTCCTTTTATTCTTTGTTGCGATTAGACTGTATCTGTGCCATACGCCCTAAAAGTGCTGCAAAAATGGGGGAAATTATGAAAAAAGACTACTCAGCACCTTAATGTTATCGAATTTCCACCCGATGTCAACAAAATAAAATGGAGCCGCTTCCATCTTGACAAGTCCAAAGCAATTCCCTACAACAGATGCGACAATATCTCCTTTCTGACCTTGGGAACCTCTGATTGAATGAGTGCCAAAGCTCGCCGACGCAAGAATCGCTTTTATTTAATGATTCGGAGTAAAATAGGGCGATTATTTATATTAACGCTATGCATCTTGTTTTTCGGTGCGGTGGGTTTAAATTATTTTGAAAAAATGTCTTCACTCACTGATGCGATCTGGTGGAGCTTTGTCACCATTACCACGGTCGGTTATGGCGATGTTACCCCCGCAACACTTGGGGGCCGAATTACCGGTGTCATCGTCATGGTCTTCGGGATTGGTTTGCTGGGCATGTTTACCGCAACAGTCGCCAGTATTTTTGTGGAGGGAAAGCTGAGAGAAGGCAAAGGCTTGAATAAAGTTTCTGTGACAGAGCATTTTTTGATTTGCGGTTTCAGTTACGAAGTCAAAGAAATTATTGAAGAAATGCAAGCAGATCGAAAGGTCGAAGACAAAGCGATTGTGCTTATTGCCGACCTGAGTGAAAAACCCTTTGAAGAAGAGCAGTGCTATTTCATCTCGGGAGAAGTCAATGAAGAAACCCTTGAAAAAGCCAACTTATCAAAGGCCTCGGCAGTGCTCATTGTTTCGGATGATCGACTCGATTCCTATTCCCGCGATGCCAAAGTCGTTTTCAGCACCCTGAGCATTCGGGAGCACAATCCTGAGGTCTATATCTGTGTCGAAATCACCGACAAAAAAAATACCCAGCATTGCCTGAGGGCGGGCGCGAATGAGATTATCGTTATCGGAGAATTAAGCAGCAGTCTTTTAGTCCAGGCGGCACTTGATCACGGCATTACGCGGATTATTACGGAGTTGGTCAGTAATCGTTTCGGAAACAGTCTTTATAAAATTTTACCGCCGGAACCGCTGGTCGGTCGGCCATTTATTGAAGTGCTTTCCACGCTGAAGGAGCAGCACAATGTCATTACCCTTGCAGTGGCATCTCAGCAGTCAAGTCAATTTTTGTCTAATCCACCGGCAAACTATACAATCAAAGCCGATGATCACCTGGTGATTATCTCGGAGCATCGTCCTGAATTTGCAAAACAAGCGTAGGGGTGTATTGCAATACGCCCTCATTGGGAACCAATTTTAAGAGGAGGAATAAAAGAATGTCTGGAAATTTTGACAAGGTCAAAACATACTTGGTCGATTTGGGTTTTTCAATTTCGAGTGAAAATGCGTCCGAAGAACTGGTGGTGATCAACGATGAAGAAAAAGGGATCAACAATCTCATCATCGACTGTGAAGAGCCGATTCTGGTGATTGAGCAGATGATTATGACGGTACCGACGGCATGTGACTCTTTTTTTAAGCGCCTGCTTCAATTGAACCGGACATTGGTCCACGGGGCCTTTGTGCTGGACGAAGACGGAAAGAACATTCTGTTTCGAGACACCTTACAATTAGAGAATCTTGACCGAAACGAATTGGAAGGTTCAATCAACGCCTTAAGCCTCGCTCTGGCAGAAAATGCAAGCGAACTGATCGCCTTTAGCAAAAATTAACCGCGACGGCTTGAAATTCAAGCAAAACGATCTATTTCTATAAGGGTCACTTATTATGGAAAGACAGCTCACCGCGATTATTGAAAAAGAAAATGACGGCTATGTTTCGCTTTGTCCAGAAGTAGATATTGCGAGTCAAGGCGAGTCGATTGATGAGGCGCGAGAAAATTTAATTGAGGCCCTGGAGCTCTTTTTTGAAACAGCTTCACCGGAAGAAA
>CAZRYI010000098.1:0-7351 GCA_964604255.1 uncultured Nitrospirota bacterium | reverse complement strand
CAAAATCTTCCTTGCCCCGCGAAAAATCGCTATGTTATAATCCGCCCACTTTTAAGAAAGCCACTTTATCCAAGAGACCGAAACTCTCTGCGAAAAACCCAATCAAACCCTCATCTGTTTATTCACGAAATGTTTAACAAAGGAACACTCTAAATGCGTTTTGGTGTTGTTGTTTTTCCAGGATCAAACTGTGACCACGATTGTTATGACGTTTGCGACCGCATTTTAGGGGAGCCGACGACGATGATTTGGCATCAGGAAACGCATTTACCTGATTGTGACGTCCTCATCATTCCCGGCGGATTTTCCTATGGCGACTACCTGCGTGTCGGGGCGATTGCTCGTTTCTCTCCCATTATGAAGGCGGTGATTGATTTTGCGAATCGCGGCGGCACGGTCATCGGTATTTGCAATGGTTTTCAGATTTTATTGGAGGCGGGCCTTTTACCCGGAGTGCTGCTTCGGAACCGTTCGACCAAATTTATCTGTGAATCGGTTTCGATCCGTGTTGAAAATAATCAAAGTATCTTTACCCGCAATTACGATCCGAATCAGCTGCTTTCACTACCCATCGCCCATGCCGAAGGGAATTATTTTATTGATGAGAGCGGCCTGATGGCTTTGAAAAAAAATAATCAGATTCTTTTTCGATATGCCACAGAAGACGCTGAAGTCTCCGTAGCAGGCAATCCCAACGGTTCCGTTGATAACATTGCCGGAATCTGTAACGAACAGCGAAATATCCTGGGCATGATGCCCCACCCGGAGCGCGCTGCCGACCCGATTTTAGGGCTGACTGACGGCATCGCCCTCTTTAAAGCCTTGTTAAATAATCCATAAAAAACGCAGGAAACCATGACCGACCCGACAGCAGAAGAGATTGCGAAACACCCCCTTTCTCCAGACGAATATAAAAAAATCTGTACCCTGCTCGACCGCAAGCCGAATAGCTGTGAGCTGGCGATTTTTTCGGCGATGTGGAGTGAGCATTGCAGCTATAAAAGTTCGCGCATTCACCTGAAGCGCTTCCCGACGGAAGGCGAACATGTCATTGAAGGGCCGGGAGAAAATGCAGGGGTCGTTGATATTGGCGAAGGCATGGTGGCCGTTTTTAAAATTGAAAGCCACAACCACCCTTCTTACATCGAACCCTATCAGGGCGCGGCAACGGGCGTCGGCGGGATTCTGCGCGATATTTTCACGATGGGTGCCAGACCGGTTGCCTTGCTCAATTCTCTGCGTTTCGGGCCGCTTGATGTACCGAAAAATCGCTACCTGCTCGAACATGTTGTCGAAGGCATTGCTGGTTACGGCAACTGCATGGGTGTGCCGACGATTGGCGGGGAAATCTATTTTCATGAGGTCTATTCAAAAAATCCCCTCGTCAATGTTTTCTGTTTAGGCATTGCGAAGCGCAGTGAAATTGTCACAGCAAAGGCGGGTGGCGTCGGGAATCCGGTGATTTATGTCGGTTCAAAAACAGGGCGAGACGGAATTCACGGTGCAACAATGGCGAGTGCTGAATTGACACAAGCGGCTGAAAAACGCCACACGGTTCAGGTGGGTGATCCTTTTACAGAAAAACGCCTGCTGGAAGCTTGTCTGGAACTTTTTAAAACGGATGCCATTGTCGGTATTCAGGATATGGGAGCAGCTGGACTGACCTCTTCTTCCTCAGAAATGGCGGATCGCGGCAAAACCGGTCTGGATATTGACTTGCTCAAGGTGCCTCGTCGTGAAGCGGGCATGATTCCTGAGGAAGTTATGATCTCGGAATCGCAGGAACGTATGTTGATCGTCGCAAAATTAGGCCGTGAAGCAGAAGTCGAGAAAATTTTTCTCAAATGGGATCTCGATTTTTCGGTGATCGGTGTTGTCACGGATGATCAAATGTTGCGGGTGAGGGAGGGAGACAAAGTTGTTGCAGAAATCCCGGTTCATGCCCTTACCTCTGAAGCCCCGATTTATGAACGTCCGATCAAACCGCCCAAGTTTCAGGAAATCATCCAGTCTTTAAATGTTGATGTGCTGCAAGAACCGCGTTCATATTCAAAAGCCTTGCTGACAATGCTGGCTTCACCGACACTTGCGAGCAAGGAATGGATTTATAAACAATACGACCACATGGTGCAGACGAATACGGTGACAGGGCCGGGAGCCGATGCGGCAGTCATCCGTCTGAAAGGCAGCAAACGCGCTTTGGCGATGACCGTTGATGGTAACAGCACTTATTGTCTGCTCAATCCTTATTACGGGGGCGCAATCACGGTCGCCGAAGCTGCGCGGAACCTGGTTTGTGTTGGCGCAAAACCGATTGCTTTGAGCGATTGCCTCAACTTTGCCAATCCGGAAAAGCCTGAAACCATGTGGCATTTTTCCGCCTGCATCGAAGGCATGGTGGACGCCTGTGAGCGTTTCAAAATCCCAGTTGTGAGCGGCAATGTCAGTTTTTATAACGAAGCGAAAGATCAGGGCATTTATCCCACACCTGTTATTGGCATGGTCGGTCTGATTAAATCTATCGAAACTCCCCTGACACCCGGATTTAAAAGAGCGGGGGAATGGATTATTCTCATTGGAGAAACCCGTGAGGAATTTGGTGGTACAGTCTATTTAAAAGAGATTCATTCCCAGGAACGCGGTTATCCGCCTGTACTGGATTTTGGCAAAGAAAAACGTGTGCAGGATGTGGTGCTAAAAGCCGCAGAAGCCGGGATTTTAACGGCGGCCCACGACTGCTCAGAGGGTGGTTTGGCCGTGGCTTTGGCTGATTGCTGTCTCTTGTCGCCTACAGAAGTGGGTGGTATCATTACTTTGAAAACGCAGACAATCCGAATGGATGGCACCTTGTTCAGCGAATCGCAATCTCGAATTATTGTGACGGTTAAAAAAGACCAGTTGTCCGAGCTTAAGGTTTTGATGGCAGAAGGCTCCGTACCGCATACCCTTTTGGGTGTGACCGGAGGGGATCATCTGGATATTGCTTCAGAAGACGACGAGGAACCCATCATTAAAATACCGATTTCAGTTTTAAGAAGGGTGCACAGCGGTGGCCTGAAAGACTATTTTGAAAAAAAGGATGTTGTCTCCTCATGACGGATAAAGAACCTTTCGATCACATGAGCGAAGAATGCGGAGTCTTCGGTGTTTATGGCCATCCTGAAGCCGCAAACCTGACCTACCTGGGTCTCTACGCCCTTCAACATCGCGGTCAGGAAGCCAGCGGCATTGTCACCTACGACGGAAAAGCCTTCCATCACGAACGCAATCGCGGGCGCGTTGCCGATATTTTTTCAGAAGCCTGTTTAAAACGGCTCAAAGGCCACTCGGCAATTGGCCACAACCGCTATTCCACCACTGGTGGCAACAAGCTCGAAAACGTGCAGCCGATTGTTGTCAACTACGCCCTGGGGACTTTGGGCATGGTGCACAACGGCAACCTGATCAACAGTCATTTTCTCAGAGATGAGTTGGAGGCCTACGGCGCAATTTTTCAATCCTCTATGGACAGCGAAGTCATCATCCACCTCATCGCCCATTCAAAACGTCGGCACCTTGCGGAGCGCATCATCGAAAGTCTGGAGCGTGTACGCGGGGCTTACAGCCTGCTCTTTTTGTCGGAAGAAGGACTCATTGGCGCACGCGATCCTTATGGTGTGCGACCGCTTTCCCTTGGAAAAATCAAAGGGGGTGGCTACGTGCTTGCCTCTGAAACCTGTACTTTCGACCTGATTGAAGCCGAGTTTATTCGCGACATTGAACCCGGAGAAATTGTTCAGATCGACAAAAAAGGGGTTTCTTCTTTTAAACCCTTTCCAAAAGTTGCACCCGCCCAATGTGTTTTTGAATATGTCTATTTTTCCCGACCCGATAGCCGACTTTTTGGGCGAAGTGTTTATGCCGTCCGAAAACGCATGGGCCGAGAACTTTTTAGCGAATCAAAGGTTGAGGCCGACATGATCATCCCCGTGCCCGATTCAGGAGTGCCAGCGGCTTTGGGCTACTCTGAAGCCTCTCTCATTCCCTATGACACCGCTCTGATTCGAAATCATTATGTCGGTCGCACCTTTATTGAGCCGCAGCAATCAATTCGCCACTTCGGAGTCAAAATTAAGTTGAACGCGGTGCGTGAATTGATTAAAGGCAAGCGGGTCATCGTCGTGGACGACTCCCTCGTGAGAGGCACCACCAGTCGAAAAATTGTCAAGATGATCCGGGCAGCCGGTGCAAAAGAAATCCATGTTCGCATCTCGTCCCCACCCATTGTCTCCCCTTGTTTTTATGGCATTGATACCCCGACGCGCAACGAACTGGTCGCCGCAAGCCACAATATCGAAGAAATCAGGAAATATATTACCGCTGATAGTCTGGCTTATCTTTCGACGGAAGGCATGTTTCGGGCGGTTTATGAGAGTAAAAGTGAATGTGAAAACAAACACTTCTGCACGGCTTGTTTTTCAGAAGAGTACCCGATTCCCTTCACGGGCCAAGAACGGGTTCAACTCGGTCTTTTTGAAGACCAAATCCTCCCCAATTGAATGTCCGGCATTCTCTACATTGTCAGCACCCCCATCGGCAATCTAGAAGATATTACCTTTCGTGCCATCCGAATCTTAAAAGAAGTTACGACAATTGCCGCTGAAGATACCCGCCATACACGAAAGCTGCTGAACCACTATCAAATTGACACCCCGCTCACCTCGTATCACGACTTTAATAAAGAAACAAAAACCGATGTCCTGATCGACCGGCTTAAAGCAGGTGCATCTTTTGCCCTGGTTTCCGATGCAGGTACGCCGACCATTTCAGATCCCGGATATTATTTGATCACCAAGGCGATTGATGCCGACATCACGGTCAGTCCCATTCCAGGCCCAAGTGCTTTTGTGGCGGCGCTGAGTGCTTCGGGACTGCCGAGTGACCGCATCGCCTTTGAAGGTTTTCTGGCAAAGAAAAAAGGGAAACGCGGCAATCAACTGGAAGCGCTCAAAGAAGAGGGCCGCACCCTGATTTTTTACGAATCACCACATCGCATCGTCGCAGTCCTCAAAGCCATCGCACAAATATTTGGTGAACGCCGTGTGCTTGTCGGCAGGGAAATGACCAAGGTTTTTGAAGAAATGATTCGCGGACCCGTTTCTGAAGTGTGTGCCCACCTGGAGAAAAAGACGGTCAAAGGGGAGATTGTGCTTGTTGTCGAGGGGTTTCGCGCACCCAAAAAAGTTAAAAAGTATCAAAAAGATTCTCAAAAAGAGGATGACGGATTTGAGTGAGTTCATCGCATTTTTACATGAAGTCTTTGAAAGCTTCGGGAGCATCACGACGCGTAAGATGTTTGGGGGTTACGGCATCTACCACGATGGGCTGATGTTTGGCTTGGTGGCAGATGAGGTGCTTTATTTAAAAGCGGATGAAACAAATAGACTTCACTTTGAATCCCGAGGGCTGACAGCCTTTGAATATGAGAAAAAAGGCAAGACTTTCAAAATGTCCTATTATCTTGCGCCGGAAGAAATTTATGATGATCGGGAAGCAGCGGCACTGTGGGCCATGCGATCCTATGAGGCGGCATTGAGGGCGAAGTCTGCCAAGCGGAAATCCAAATAAAAATGCTTGTTTTTTTTTAGGTATTCTGGGATTGTGCTCTTCGAGAAGGTTCTGGTATAATGTTTTCAGGTTCAGAGTTGAAGAGTGAGCAGGAAAGATAGATTGCTGTAGCGCTTTCTATGGTGCTATGGCTTTTTTTTTGTTAATTTACAAAGCTTTGAACATTTCGTCAGCACAACGCTGATATCATAACAGGAGAAATAAACAGTGAGTACAGGAACAGTAAAATGGTTTAACGGCAGCAAAGGTTTTGGATTTATTACCCCAGAGAACGGCGACGATGTCTTCGTTCATTTTTCCGCCATTGTTGGTGATGGCTACAAATCCCTCGATGAGGGTGATGAAGTCGAATTTGAAATCACCGAAGGCCAGAAAGGCCCACAAGCCGTCAACGTGACCAAAGTTTCCTAACAAAGGATTTCGTTGAAGTGAAAAGCCCCGCTGGAATTTTTTCCGGCGGGGCTTTTTTTGTGCCTTTTGGCTGTTTTTCAGGAAGCAGGCGGGTGCCAGGCTTCGTAACCCCCATCCATGCTGTAGGTTCGGCTAAAACCTTTTTGTGCAAAATACCCGGCAGCCGAGATGCTGGAATGTCCATGATAACAATAGATTAAGAGGGCCTTTTCTTTGTCTTCATTTTCAACAAAGGTTTCCATGTCAATTGTTTTGATATGTAGGGCCTCAGGCAGATGGCCCGCTGCGTAAGATTGTTCATCACGAATATCCAGAACTGTAATTTCTCCCTCCGACATCAATTCCCAGGTTTCTTGTACACTAATGCGAGTGATATTCATTGCATCATCCCTTCTTGTGTTGCATAAAATCTTCGATACAAAATAAACTTTCAAAGTCTATACCGGTTTTGGCAATATGCTCCGTGCCGCCTTCTTTGCGATCCACCAGGGTAATGACCTTTAAAATGACATAACCTTCTCGTCTGAGCGCTTCAATGGTTCTCAGGGTAGATCCGCCAGTGGTCACGACATCTTCCACCACCACTACTTTTGCTCCCGGTATTAAAGAGCCTTCAACCTGCTGGCGGCTTCCGTGGGCCTTCGGCTCTTTTCGCACGATGAAGGCTGGAATGGGTTTTTTGTTGATGAAACTAAGCAGCGAAACCGATGTCGCAATCGGGTCGGCACCCAGGGTCATACCGCCGACACCTTCGGCATTCAGGTGCGCCACGCGTTTAAAGATTTCTTTTCCGATGAGGTAGGCACCTTCAGGGTCGAGCGAGACTTTTTTACAATCAATGTAATAAGCGGTTTTTTTGCCGGAGGTGAGTTGAAAGGCCTCTTCAGCACTGTAGCGAAAGGATTTTTTAATCAGTAGCGCGAGCAATCGATCTCGGTTTGTATTTTCTGTTGTCACGGTGACTCCTGTTGTCGTTTAGTTCTCTCCCCTGCGAAGCGGGGGAGGGTTAGGGAGGGGGCCTTCCGGCCCAAGCGGTTTGATCAGAATAATCAGTTGAGGTAACAAGGTCATGGCAGCGATCAGGGCGATGAACATGGCGAGGCCGGTCAATAAACCGAAATAAATGCTTGGGATAAAGTTGGAGAGGGCCAGGATTGAAAAACCGATAATAATGGTGATCGAGGTGTAATACATGGCCTGGCCGATGCTTTCGTGGCAGCGATGCATTGCTGACATGTAATTTCGGTTGATTTCAAATTCATGTTTGAAGCGATGGATGTAGTGGATGGTGTCGTCCACGGCGATGCCGACGCTGATGGCGGCAATGGTGATG
>CAZRYI010000097.1:0-7358 GCA_964604255.1 uncultured Nitrospirota bacterium | reverse complement strand
TTTTGCAAAAAATTCCCGAGCGCGTTCATCTTGAACGCGCTCATGCAACACGTTTGTTTGAGGCACTTCTGCACTTTAGGGGCGGATCAGAAAAAACATCTAAACGACAACAAGAAACACCAACAAGACACACTGAAGAAAAAGCAAAGCTGCCAGAGCAACGCACTGTCTTCCAAACCCTGAAAGACTTCATCTCCACACTGTTGCGATTTCCAGATCACGAAATCGGGTGGGTGCCCTGGGCGATATTGAAAGGATTGAAAACCTGCAAACAAAAAAAAATAGAAGTGCTTTACACTTCCGGTCCGCCGCACTCCTGCCACCTTGTTGGTTGGGCACTTCAAACCCTGACAGGGCTTCCCTGGGTTGCTGATTTCAGAGACCCTTGGACACGGCAGGGCTGGATTGACGAGGCGACAAAGCTCACATGGCCCCATCGTAGAAAGGTGCGGATGGAGTCTGCCGTTGTTGAACATGCGGATCGCGTCATCTTAAATACCGATGAGATGAGAGATGATTTTTCCCGCTATTACTCCGCCTTTTCTCCCGAGAAGTTTGTCGCAATTTATAATGGATACGATCCCGAAGATCTGACAGCATCCCTTAAAAAAAAGGTGTCAAATGACATCTTCACCATTACGCATGCAGGGTCACTGTACAAAAAAAGAACACCCCTTGGTTTATTAAGGGCGGTTAGCGAATTAATCAACGAACAAAACCTGGATCCAAATATGATCCGTATTCGCCTGATCGGACGATGTGATATTTCCGGCATCCATGAGGAGATTAAACATCTTGGACTTAAATCCTGTGTCGCTTTGATCGGCTGGGTAACACACCAGGAAAGTTTGGAAGCCATTGCTGAATCCGATCTCTTGCTGCTCATTCAACCAGGCACAGGGCTTCAAATTCCCGGAAAAATTTTTGAATACATCATGCTGAAAAAACAGATACTGGCCTTAACGGATCAAGGAGCAACGCAGAATATTGTCGAGGATTATGAGCTTGGAGAAGTTGCCGAACCGATGGACGTGCCAGCCATCAAGGAAATAATTCTTCGGTTTTACAAAAAACGCTTGAATGACGAACCTCTGCCAGAGGGGTATCAACGCGCTTTGGAAACATTTCATGCACATTCTTTGGCAAAGGACCTGGATAAAACCTTGCTTGAAGTCATGCACGAGAGAAGAACATGACTTCTCTGAATACGAACGATGCACTTCTTTCAACAAGAGCGCGCGCCATTTTTTGGCTGCTGCTGCTGGGCAGCGCCAGTTTCTTGAGAATGCCGAATCTCGGGGAATTAGGCCTATGGGGAGATGAGGGATATACAGCGATTTCTGCCGCAGCCATCCTTGAACATGGCTACCCCTTATTACCGAGTGGAGGAATTTATCCCCGTGCCCTGCTTTTTTCATATATAGAAGCACTTTCTGCAAAAATATTCGGTCTCAATGAGTTTGCACTGCGTTTTCCAAACACGATTTTCGGTCTTGCAGGCATCTGGATGACCTATGTGCTCGGCAAACATCTGTATGGAAAGCGGGTTGGTTCTGTTGCGGCTGTTTTAATGGCATTCTCCATTTGGGAGATTACTTTTTCTCGATATGCCAGGATGTACGTGCTTTTTCAGTTTTTTTATCTGCTGGGTATCTATTGTTTCTATCGCGGTTTTATTGAGGGAGAACGTTCTTACCGATGGTTCACCGCCCTGGTCTGGGTTCTCACGATCACAATTCATCAAATCGGTGTGTCTCTGGCATCGCTACTCCTGATTCCTTTTTTCATAGACGGCTACAATCATGTTAAAAAATGGAAGCTTCTTGTGGGTGTTTTCGGCTTGGGACTTTTTTGGAAACTATACAACTCTTTTCAAGCTTTAGTCCGTAATCCTATTGTTTTGACATCTGACACTGCAAAAACAATGGCTTTAAATTCACCCATTGCGCTTCCACCTCTCAATTTATGGTTGGAGGCTTTTCAAAAAGATAGTCTCGTTTTTTACCTGCTTTGTGGCGTTGTCATCCTGTGTGTTTCTTTTTTTGTTTTCAGGGCCTACTCTGAATCGGATCAATGTGTACGATATCTTTTTCTCAGTTTAATCCTGTTATCCTGTTTTTTTCATCAAATGGCACTCTCTCTTCTGTTATTGGTTTTTTACTCTTTGATGTTTTTCAATCAGACGCATTCCTGGCGGCAAAAGCCATTTCTACTAGCATGTGCGGTGGTTTTTCTAAGTCTTCTAGGATGGGTGATTTATGCCAGCTATCAAGATTTTACAATCAGAAAAACCATCAGCCTTCTCTTTCAATACCCTTATTTGCACGAACGGTTTTTTAAGTTTTTTTTGAGGGGTTGGCCTCTTGTTACATCCTTAACGGGCTTGGGTTTGTTTTTTTCCTGGTATCACTTTATCAATGATCGCCGTAAACATGCTTTGTTGATGGGTTTTTCATCGCTTGTCGGTCCTCTGTTATTAGTGAGCATGATTTCCAGGGAAGATGATGCAGCGCGTTACAGTTTTCACCTCTATCCTTTAATGCTTATTTTGACGTCGTTTGCCCTTGTCATGCTGCTGCGAAAGTACTTTCTGGGGAGAAATCTCAATATCGCGACGGGGACAGTTCTCATTCTTCTATTCATCCTTCCCAGCGATTTTGAACTTTCTTACGCAATTTCGATGACCAAAAAAAACCACACTGACCTGATCGAAAAGACCTATCAGTCCCCCGGAAGTAGTCAAGGTTACGCATTTCATCCCGACTATAAAGGGCCCGCACAGTACATCAAAAATCACCTGTCTCAAGGAGATAAAGTGATTAGCATGGTCGAGGCCATTTCTTTTTTTTATATCGGACAACTCGACTATCTCTGGATTCCAAAAGAAGATGACAAAAAACGGATTCGCTCAGTCGGCTTTACCGGGAAAGTCCCACGTATTCATTTCAGCGATTTACAGACCTTGTTGCCACAATTGACGGAACACCGTATTTGGCTGCTGAAAGATCCGATTCCCATGAATAAAATAAAACGAAATACCGCAATCCTTGCGTTTATGAAAGATCTTGAACCTTGCCAAGTCCATCTGGGGGAGGATCAGCAGACATCTGTTTACCATTTTCGCTGGACGCCCTTGGGAAAACCGGTCTGTATTTCTTAAACCGTCCCCTTAGTTATTTTACTTGCTGATTTGTGACTGAAAAAAAAAATAAAAACCAAGACTTAGCCCGTTCCGTCAAAAAAGGGGCTGTCTGGACATTCTTAGGCCGCGCATCTGTGTTTGTCATGAACATGGGGGGAAGCATTGTACTCGCACGCCTGCTTGAACCTGAAGACTTCGGCATCTTTGGCATTGCATTGCTTTTTACGGGACTTGCAACACGTTTTGGAAACGTCGGTTTCGGTCTGGCCCTGGTACAGAGAGAGGAGATTGAAGACGCCCATGTCTCTTCCCTTTTTGTCGTTAATTTCTGCCTGTTTTCGACCATCGCACTACTGCTCATGTGGCTCTCACCCGAAATCGGAGGCTATTTCGACAGCCCGAAAGCCGGGGAAGTGCTGTTTGTCTTGGCTTTTCTCTTCTTTTTAAAACCTTTTTCATCTGTTGCGCGTGCCCTGCTTCAACGCGCCATGGCATTTAAAAGTACCGCCATTGCGGGATCATTACAACATCTTGCGGGGGTACTTTCTGCCATTGCATTTGCATGGCATGGCTTTGGAGTCTGGAGCTTAGCCTACAGTGAACTTGTAGGTGCCTCCGTCAGTCTTGCAGTCTTGCTGGTTCACGCCCGATGGTGGCCACGTTTTGTATACAACCATCGGGCTATGAAGGATCTCTACGCTTTTGGCATTGCCATTTTTTTTAAACGACTTTTGACTTATGGTGCGGACAAAGCCGATTTTCTGATTATCGGGAAACGGCTCGGTGCCGCGCCACTCGGTTTTTACGAAAAAGCCTACAATCTCATGAATATGACGATTAAAGAACTTGGCGACAAGATGGAGCCGGTACTTTTTCGGGCATTTTCCAAAATTCAAAATGACCGAGGCAGGATACTCTCGGCTTACAACAAAGTCTTACTCACCTTTTCTTTGATTAGCTATCCCGTATTTTTGGGGCTCGCTTCCATTGCCCCTCCGTTTATTTTCCTGCTCTACGGTGAAAAATGGATGCCGAGCGTCGTTCCGCTACAGATTATGTGTCTTTCCGGGCTCTTACGTCTTCATCTGAAAGTCACCAGCATTGTCATGAATGCCATGGGAAAGGTCAAAGTGGAGGCATGGATTCGAGCGATTGCTTTTGTTTTGCTGCTTGTCGGATGTTGGATTGGCAGTCAATGGGGAATTGTCGGTGTCGCAATAGCCGCCACAATTGTGAGCGGCATCCTTTCTATCGCAACAACCCTGTATTTTGGGCGGCTAACGCAACTCAGTTATTTCGCCCTGATGCGCCCCCAAACATCTCCTTTTATTGCTTCAATATTCATGTATGGAATGGTATTATTATTCCAGCAGTGGTTTTCTGGAGAAGGTGGCCACTATTCCTTTCCAGCCCTTTTTTTATCGGTTGCAGTCGGCATAATCGCCTATATTAGCGTTTTTCTTGTCATCCGCCCTGCCCCTGTGATGGCTTTAGCGAAAGAGTTTTTGGTGGATCTGAAACCCCTGTTCAAAAAATTTAAACGATCAGCATGAACGGCCCTGCTGATCAAAAAATTCGCATTGCCTTTCTCGTTCATACCTATGGATTTGGCGGACTAGAAAATATGGTCACGAACCTGGTCAATCATCTTGATCCAGACCGTTTTGAGTCAACTATTATTAGTTTTGCCCCGCTAAAACCCCTGAATAATAGAATCGATACGAATCACGTTCGGGTGCTCTCACTCAATAAAAGGGGGGGGAACAATCCCATATTGATCTATAAAGTTTGTCAGCTTCTTAAAAATATCGGCGTAGATATTGTCCAGACCCACAATTGGGGAACTGCATTGGAAGGTATTTTGGGTGCAAAACTGGCCCATGTCCCTGCAATCGTCCATGCGGAACGTGGCACAATTGAAGGTAAAAAACGTAATATTATATTGCAACGATTTTTGTGGGGTTTGGCAAAACAAGTGCTTTCTGTTTCCGAAGCACACAGAAAAAAAGTTACGGCCATCGTTGGTTTTCCACATGGGCAAATCAAAGCCATTGTGAATGGCGTAGATACAGAACGTTTCTCCCCCAAACCTGAGATAAAAAATGAAGTCAGAGCAAAACTGGGACTCAAAAAAGACCGCATTTGCATTGGTACGGTGGGAAGTTTACGACCCGTCAAAAATCAGATGCTGCTGATCAATGCCTGTAAAGTCGTTTTTTCACGTTTCGAGCATGTCGAAGTCTTGATTGTAGGAGAAGGCCCACTTAAAACCCAGCTGATGCAAACTGTGGCGTCACTTGGTTTTTCAGAGCGCATCCACTTCGCGGGGTCTCAAAGCAATATTCCCGAAATCCTCAATGCCCTTGATATTTTTGTGCTGCCCTCCTTAAGCGAAGGCATGCCCAATGCGGTACTTGAGGCCATGGCATGTGGTCTCCCCGTCATTGCAACTGCCGTGGGGGGCGTGCCAGAGGTCATTGACAATCCGCGTGACGGAATCGTGATTGACTCTCAAGATGAAGAAGCGTTGGTTTCTGCATTAACGCATTTATTAGAAAACAAGGACAGCCGTGCCGAGATGGGCACACAAGGCCGCTTGCGTATGCTCAAACATTTTAGTTTAAAAAAAATGGTGAGGACCTACGAAACGCTTTATCAGGACATGCTTGACGAGAAAAAAAAGTGACAGACGCCTTGACCCACAAAACACCTCTGCCCGATTCCCTGACAAAAAATACAGACTTAAATGCGGTCTATCAAGGTGTCGTTCATGCGCTGAGTCAACACTCAGAACAGTATTTCGGCTTAACAGTCGTACCGAGTTTCTATCCGAAACGCGTGATTCATCGGCCTTTTTCAGAAGTCATTCAATGCAAAGTCCATTTTGGAGAAACCGTAAAGGGTATTTACATCAAGCTTTTTCTGCTGAAAGGAAATAGCCCGGAAGAAGACGCTCGTATCTTACAAAATATGAATCGAGAAGCCGAAGTCACAAAAAAAATGGCCGAGTTTCTCTCGGCTAACACAAAGGTTTTTGTGCCCAAAGTCATTGCCTATTTCCCAGAAGAGCGTGTCCTGGTGAGTGAGGAAAAAAAAGGGGCTCAGTTCTTACAAGAGGTTGCTAAACACGCAAAAGGCCGCCCCTCCTCTAAATGTGCACAATTGGAAGCCTATTGTCATGGTATTGGGGCATGGCTTAAAGATTTTCAAAAAATTCCGACGATGGAGATTGGGAAAGATGAAGATGTGGGAAGGCTCGTTGAATACGTGGACGTTCGTCTGAAAATATTATGCCAATCTTCTCACATGGACGAAGTCATGCGTTTGAAGGTGCTGGATTTCCTTGAAAAAAAACTCTCGTTGTCAGCATCCGAAATAAAAGAAAACTGCAGCGTTCATGGTGATTTCAGCCTCAGTAATATATTAGTTGCACCCGATCAAATGACCGTACTTGATTTTGCAATGTACCGGAAAGGTCCACGCCAATTCGATCCTGCTTATTTTTATCAACATCTGGAAGGCTTTCTCACAAACCCATTGTTTCAGGAAAAAACGATTGCCTTATTGCAGGATGCTTTTTTGGAGGGATATCAGAAGCACTTTGATAAAAGAGACCCTCTTTTTGTGGCTTATCACCTCAGGAATGCGGTCAACCATCTGGTGGATCTCTCCCGCACCGCACAGCTCTCTTTTATTAAAAAACTCTATCAGAAAAGGCAATACAGACAGTATTTCTCGCGTCTTCAAAAAATAATTCAAGCCGGATAAATCTTAAACCGGACAAGAGACAAGGATAGAAATGAGTGCTTTATTTTTAAAAAAACTACAACAAATGAGTTTTGGAGAGCTGTCTTTTCGATTGAAAACCAGCTTTGAAAAACGTCAGGATCTCTTGTATCACAATGTTGGGTTTGGGCAAAACCCACAAATCCCGTGGAAGGGTTCGGAAAGAAAAATTGTCTTTTCGTATCCCTGGCTTGAAGCAGAAGACCATGCGAAAGGACTTCAACAGCTTCAAGCAAACTTTCCAGCGTATATCAAAAAAATAACACAGGCCGCAGACCGTATCTGTCATCACGAGTTTGCTTTTTTTGAAGCAAGCTTTCAGTTTGGTGAAAAGATCCCCTGGTGTGCTGACCCCGTTTCAGGCAAAACCTGGGAGCCTGTTTTTCACAGCAAGGTCAAGATATTTGACGGAAATACCGGCAGCGGGGAT
>CAZRYI010000096.1:6317-7394 GCA_964604255.1 uncultured Nitrospirota bacterium | reverse complement strand
GGGACATTCTCATTCTGATCGCTACACGTTTAAAGGTGAAGTCCAGCACCACCACGATGATGACGCCTTTGACCACCATCATCTCGAACAACGAAGACCCCTTGTCTCAGTTGATCAAAACCGTTCTAAAAATGAACTCCGGTTAACGACGCTAAGTGCAATTGATCAAGGGCATTCACATAGCTACGATCATTTCGTTCCGATTTTTTCCGACGATGCCGTACAAAGTCAATTTCACCTTCCTTTCCAGGTGATTGATGCTTCAATGGCACAGACTTTTTTTCACGAGCGCGAACTTTTTGTCAATCCGAGAGCACCTCCTCCATTGCTGGTCTAATCAAAAAAAATAGATCAATTCAATTTTCGGAGCGCACATCAGAAATCAGCATGGGTGTTCTCTGACATCATCAACACACCAAGGAGAAAGTCATTGATGAAGTTCAATCAAATCATTCGCGGCATTTTAGGGAGTTTTCTGGGTATTTTTTTAGCCATGAGCGCAACACAGGTCTGGGCGCACGGTGAGTCTATTCGAGGCGGCGGCGGTGGAAGTATCAACGCCGTCGGAGCAACCATTTTAGAAGAACCGGTATTTGGACTTCGCTGGGATGCGAGACGTTACGAAACCTTTAGTGATCAGCAATTAGCAAATTTTCGTGGCTTGCAGAACGAAGATGTTCACATGCATGAATCTGAAGATGCTTATTTTCTCTCATTCGGTTTTCCTGTGAATGAAGACATGGATCTAAGCTTAATGCTCCAATACAACAATTTCAAAGGCTTCAAAGACAACGGCGATGCTGCTGCCTCCGCGTGTTTTGCTGAGACGGGCAGAGGAACAGATCCTACCTGTGTATCACCGACTGATAGTTCCCCTGGTTTTGGCGATATGTTGATTACAGGGCGCTATCGTTTTTTTAATGACGGTGAGAATCAGTGGGCTTCGGTTTTTGGTGTTATTTTACCGACAGGAAAGATTACCAATACGACAGATCGCGGAGAAATCATCGGCACGCATAACCAACCTGGCAACGGTGCAATTACTTTCCAGGGGGGCCTTGCTTTCAGCGGACATTT
>CAZRYI010000096.1:1862-6217 GCA_964604255.1 uncultured Nitrospirota bacterium | reverse complement strand
GAAAAACAGGGCCTCTATGCCAACTTTTCCTATCCGATTATGCAGGAATTAGGCGGTATCTCCAATGATGAGAAGTATCGCTGGAGCTTTGGTTGGGTCACCGGGTTATAATCAAAAAAGGAGATATGGAAATGGCGATGTACTTAAAAAGATGGATCAAGCGGACGGTTCAGCCCATATTCATTTCACTCTCAATGGTTTTGATACTCGGCGCATTTGCGCCGAGTATCGCCCACTTTCAAATGATCATTCCTTCGGATGAGATTGTTTCATCCGCAAAAAAACGTAAAATTGGCATAGAACTTGTTTTCACGCATCCTTTTTTACAGATCGCTTTGAACCTGGAAAAACCCCAGGCCTTCGGGGTTTGGACGGCGGGAAAAACAACCGATTTACTGGACACTCTAGAAAAAAATAGCTCGGAAGATCGGGTGGGTGAAACCATCTCCTCTTTTAAAACTCAGTACAGAATTAAAAAACCCGGAGACCACATATTTTTTGTGCAACCCCAGCCCTATTGGGAAGAAACGGAATCCATCTTCATTGTTCACTACACCAAAACCGTCGTGAACGCCTTTGGTGTGGAAGAAGGTTGGGATCAGGAATTGGGTTTAAAAGCGGAAATTATTCCACTCACACGTCCCTACGGACTATGGGTGGGTAACGTCTTCCAGGGCATCGTGAAATTGAATGGCAAAACCGTTCCTTTTGCAACGGTTGAAGTGGAGTATTACAACAAAAAAGGTGAGGTGACAGCGCCTTCCGACCCCTTCATCACCCAGGTGGTTAAAACCGATGCCATGGGTGTGTTTACTTATGTGATGCCTCGTGCTGGCTGGTGGGGTTTTGCCGCCCTGCTTGATGACGGCGAAACAATGCTGCACAAAGGCAAAGCCTATCCGGTTGAGTCGGGTGCGGTGCTTTGGGTGAAAACGAAGGCGATGCAGTAGAGGCTGACTATATGGAAGCGGATTTTCATTTCGCAGGACTTTCTTTGTCCTGGAAAATTTTAGTAACCTGTTTCCTGATTGTGCTTGGCAGTGGTTATTTGGCGGCTGTTTTCAACGCTGCTCTTTCCGTTGGCATGAGTCCTCAAGCCATCGCCGATCATTATGCCGATAAAAGCCTCAGCTCGGAAGAAGCCGCCGCCATTGCAGAGCAGGGCTACGTCGAAGAAGAATTGTCCTTGGATGATGAAGGGGATGAAGAATCTGGACAGGAAATGAGCTCTGCTGATCACGAAGCCATGATGGCAGATGGAGAGCAAATGAATCACAGCGCAAGTGGAGACGATACCCTGCCACCTCAAATCCTGGCACAGGTTTCCCATGTTCATTTACTTTCCTTCTCACTAATCCTGCTTTCACTGGGTGCCCTGGCGTGTTTGACTCAACTGTCGGAAGCCTTCAAGGCCGGACTGATTGGTCTTTTCTTTTTTAGTTTATGGGGCGATATTATTAGCCTGAATCTGGTGCGTTTTGTTTCGGCCAATTTTTCTTATTTGACCGTATTAACGGGTGCATTGGGAGGGCTTTGTTTTGCTTTTATATCAATACGTGTGTTTTGGGAACTCTGGTTCACAAAACATCGGATTGAAGTTATCGAATAAGGAGTCATCATGAAAAATTTTAATCAATCACAAAAATTACTTCGTTTACTCGTGCTTCCGCTGCTTGTGATGGTTTTTACGCTTTCACCTCAAACTGTCGATGCCCATAAGGGACACGCCGGGCCGATGGTGACTTTCATGAAGAAAAAAGCAGCGCTTAAAGCCATGTTGCCCTCAGGTGCCCGACTCGTCAAACGAAAACAGCCTCTGCCCGATGCCGCCGCAAGCTGGGCAAAAGAACATTTTTCGGTTGAATTAGAGACAGATCGTCATAGCTACTACCTCGCCAGCAACAAAAAAAATAAACAAGTCATGGGGGCGGCCTACATTGTGAAAGTGGGTTATCGTCATGGCGATATCAAGCTGGCTGTGGGCATTGATGATAAACAGCATGTCACGCAAGTGGCCATTATGGGTGTCAATGAAAAATACGTGGTCGATTTCGATGGCAATGTCGGCACCGGCTTGATCGCTGACTATGCCGGTTTGTCTTTGCAGGAATTGGTAGACAAAGCAAAATTACTTGCATCATCCGACAAAGCCACGCGTGAATTTGCCGAGGCCGTTCGCGATGCGGCTGTTTTGTTAGAAGCCTTTATTTATAGTGTGAGGGAATTGTAAGCGAATTTTAAATCTGTAAGAGGAGAAAATATGACTGCTTCATCAAGATTGAATGTTTTTTTTGTGATACTTGTTGGCCTGTTTAGCATCCATGTCGTCCATGCCACAGATGCGAAGGCTGCCGGAAAACTCAACATTGTGACGACGGTGTCACCCATCACTAATCTGGTTCAAAACGTTGGTGGAGACAAAATTATCATTCACGGTATTGTGCCGGAGGGAACCAATTCTCATACTTTTGAACCCTCACCTTCAGACGTTAAATTTTTAGCCTCTGCCGACCTCCTGATTTACAATGGGCTTCAGCTTGAAATCCCGACCGAAAAACTGGCCAATGCCAACAAGAAAAAAGGGGCCACTTTTTTAAAACTGGGAGATGGCACGATCAGCCGAAAAGAATGGCAGTTTGATTTCAGCTTTCCAGAATCGGATGGTTATCCCAATCCCCATCTCTGGCTGAATGTTGCCCACGCAATGAAATACACAGAGCTGATTCGAGATGCACTGATCACACGCGACCCCGGAAATAAAAAATATTATGAAAAACGCGCCTTATCCTTACTGTCGCGGCTGGATCATTTAGATCAAGCCATCATCAAAGCGATGGCGACCATCCCGAAGGACAAACGCAAGCTGCTCACTTACCATGACTCCTGGGCTTATTTTTGTCCGCGTTACGGCTGTGAAGTCATTGGTGCGATTCAACCTTCTTCCTTCGCCGATCCTTCACCACGAGAAATGGCTCGACTCATCGACCAGCTTAAAGCACAGAAAGTCCCGGCGATTTTCGGTTCGGAAGTCTTTCCCAGTAAAATCATGACTCAAATCGGAAAAGAGGCCGGTGTCAAATTTATCTCCACCCTGCGTGATGATGATCTACCGGGAGAAGACGGTGCGCGAGAAAACAGCTACATCGGCATGATGCTCGAAAACGTGCGAACCATGACAAAAGTGTTGGGCGGCAATGCAAGTGCATTGGAGGGAATTGATCCAAGCAACCAATAGCTCTAAATGTAGGGTATCAAGAAACGTAGGGGCGTATTGCAATACGCCCCTACAGGAAACTGAAGGAGAAAAGACATGTCTAAACTCATTCGCTTCGGCGTTTCGATTGATGAAGGTTTGCTGAACGAGTTCGATGGTTATATCGAACGAAAACGCTACACAAACCGTTCTGAAGCCTTGCGAGACCTCATCCGAAATCATCTGGTCGAAGAAGAGTGGGATGACAATAAAGAAACAGTCGGCACCATCACCATTGTCTACGACCACCATGTGCCCGAACTCATGGAACGACTGACTGAGTTGCAGCACAAATACAACGAAGTGATCCAATCCACCCTGCACATCCATCTGGATGCCCATCGTTGCCTGGAAGTCCTCGTGGTACGCGGTGCAAGCAAGCTGATTCAAGAGGTGGCAAATGGTTTAATCGCGACCAAAGGCGTAAAACACGGCAAGTTAACCGCCACGACGACCGGACAGGACCTTCACTAAAATGGCATCCTCTGGACAGTCAGCAAAGGCCCTGGTTACTTTTTCAAAGGTCACTTGCGGATACAAAGAAAAGATTGTTTTTAAAGATCTCTCCCTCCGACTTTTTCCTCGCCAGTTTGCCGGACTCGTCGGGCCGAGTGGTGCGGGAAAATCAACGCTGCTCAAAGCCATCCTGGGTTCTGTGCCCATCCTTTCCGGCAAGCTCTCTGTTTCCAATAAACGGGTCAATGGCAATGTGCCACCCGATGTCGGTTATGTACCGCAGATCGAAACTGTGGATTGGGATTTTCCCGTCACGGTCGAACAGGTCGTTGCGATGGGACTTTATCGAAAATCAACCCGTCTGCCCTGGTTGACCCGAGCAGAGCGACGCATTATCGGAGAATTACTGGATCGTTTAAATATCGCGCATTACGCCGAACGACAAATCAAACTGCTTTCCGGCGGAGAACAGCAACGTGTTTTTTTAGCGAGAGCCTTGGTGGGCGACCCAAAGCTGCTGATTTTGGATGAACCGACTTCCGGTGTGGATGTCAAAACTCAACATGCCATCCTGCATCTGCTGGGCGAAATTAACCGGAAAGGTGTGACAATTTTATTAACCACACACGATCTCAATGCCGTTGCG
>CAZRYI010000096.1:0-1762 GCA_964604255.1 uncultured Nitrospirota bacterium | reverse complement strand
AAATATGAATTTTTTATTCATGGCATCATTGCCGCGTCCTTAGTCGGTGGCATCTGTGCCTTGATCGGGGTTTATATTGTACTCAGGCGTATGAGCTACATCGGCCACGGTCTTTCACATGCCGTTTTTGGCGGGGCCGTCGTCAGTACGGTGATGCAGTGGAATTTTTACATTGGAGCGGGGACCTGGGGATTTTTGTCTGTTCTGCTCATCAATGCGGTGGCACGCAAAAAGAAAGTCGGAGCGGATGCGGCCATTGGTGTGATTACCACTGCAAGTTTTGCGGTTGGAGTGGCAATTATCAGTCGCTACCGAAAGTTTACAAAAAGTTTTGAAGCCACGCTTTTTGGGAATATTCTGGGTGTGACCACTGAAGATCTTTGGGTTATCGGGATTGTTGTGGTTGTTTCCGCCCTGCTGATTTTTTTATTCTACCGACAATTTCTATTTACGACTTTTGATGCCGAAGTCGCAAAAATCTACGGAGTGCCAGTGGATTGGGTCGAGCGGCTTTTTTCGCTCATCCTGGCTTCAGTCATCATCGTTTCCATGCAGGTCATGGGCGTAACGATGATCGCGGCTGGCATCATCATGCCAGCCGTCACAGCAAGAGTATTAACTGACAACTTTAATAAAATGGTCTTCCTATCGGTTCTACTGGGAACTTTCGGCGGCATACTCGGCATGTATGCCAGTTTCTATTTCGATGTCTCCTCCGGGGCGACCATTGTCCTGGTTGCCGCCAGCTTTTTTGTAATCGCCTACACCTATCAAATGATTCGAGAGAAACTCTGGGAACTCAAACAGGCACGAACACTTCCAGATTCAGAAGAGTCCAGTACAACGCATTTACATCTGCACGATGAAAGCCATACCGGTTTCTACCATGTACACGAGCACAGTCACGAAAAATCAGAAGACCCGAAATAAACAAACTTGTGTCCGATTTCTCAATCAGCGTCATCATTCCCACTTTCAATCGAGCGCAGACCCTCCGCCGCGCACTCGATTCTGTCTTAAAACAAGACTATCCCATTCACGAAATCATCGTTATTGATGATGGCTCCAGTGATAACACCACACAAATCATCGAAGAAAACTATCCTGCTATTTGTTTGATTCGACAAGAAAACAGGGGCGTCAGCGCAGCCAGAAATCGCGGTATTCATGCCGCAAGTGGGCAGTGGATTGCCCTATTAGACTCCGACGATTGTTGGTCGCCATCGAAACTTTCGCATCAAATCAAAGCATTCAAGGCCAATCCCAAAGAGCTTATCTGTCATACAAACGAAACCTGGATGGATGGGGGAAAGAGACGCAATCCCATGAAAAAACACGCAAAAAAAGGCGGCGCACTTTTTGTCGATTGTTTGTCTCAGTGTACTATTTCACCTTCAACCGTTATGATCAAAAAAGCACTTTTTGAGGAAGTCGGTTATTTTGATCCCACGCTGCCGGTTTGCGAAGACTATGATCTCTGGCTCAGAATCTGCGCTCAATACGAGGTGCTTTATATTGATCAAGCTTTAAGCACAAAATATGGCGGACACAAAGATCAACTCTCAAGGCAGTATTGGGGCATGGATCGATTCCGCATCCAGGCCATAGACAAACTGCTAAAGACAGTTGAGCTGGAAGATGCTAAAAGAGCCGCCGCACTTCGTATTTTGAAAAAAAAATGTGAAGTACTCGTCATAGGTGCCGTAAAACACCAAAACAAAATAATGCAAAATTACGGCGAATCAGTCATGAGGTTTCATGG
>CAZRYI010000095.1:0-7458 GCA_964604255.1 uncultured Nitrospirota bacterium | reverse complement strand
TCACTTGAGTTATTCACATTTCCTGATAACATTAAAAAAGTATTCCCTTTCAGCGTCGTCAACCTGCATGATCAAGGGCGAGCAAACATTAAGAATGGATAATCGTATTCTGCAATCTGTTATCGAAATCACACGACAATGTGATACCGATTCCCTGGAGTACGGCTTTGTCAAAACCCTGGCAAAAGTGGTTCCATGCCGAGCCATCTCCATCTGCAAGCTGCACAAACAGAATGTGTTCGAAAGCCTAGAAGAAATCATTCACCTCACGATTGACACAAAGGACTCAGGCGAAAATCACTTTGAATGGCGCGATGAAGTGCGAAGTTTGCCCATCAATACACAAATCGAAACCTGCCTCACCCAAGCCAAAACCTGTATCGAAAAAATGGAAACCGGCTTTGAACAACTGTTGATTCCGATCATCT
Organism: uncultured Nitrospirota bacterium; assembly: GCA_964604255.1. Lineage (GTDB taxonomy): Bacteria > Nitrospirota > Nitrospiria > SBBL01 > JAADHI01 > JAJDBU01. The sequence goes on along the minus strand of CAZRYI010000095.1, from coordinate 7,030 downwards.
TCAAAAAAGAGACACTGGGCCTCGTCATACTGGAAGGGGGGCCGGATATCAGCGGAAACCAGGATCTGATTGAAGGTCTTGTGAAGATCTACGAGAACTATTTAACCATTTTAAATGAGAGTGAGTGCGACAACCTCACCAGCCTGTTTAACAGACGCACCTTCGATAAAAAACTCAATCGCCTGCTTCAGGCTCAGAAAAAAGCCCGAAAAGAAGATTTGGCTTCTGGACAATATCAGACGAGACGGCGTCTTGAACCGAATTCATTTGCCTGGCTTGCCATATTGGATATCGACCATTTCAAACGGGTGAACGACACCTATGGACATGTCTACGGCGATGAGGTGCTTCTGGTCTTTTCACAAAAAATGAAGTCCTGTTTCCGTAGCTCGGATCTGCTCTTCCGTTTTGGCGGAGAAGAATTTCTAGTGGTCTTAGAACCCATTCCCTTTGAAAATGCCAACAGCACCCTGGAACGCTTTCGACAAACCGTGGCCGACCACGATTTCCCGCTGGTTGGAAAAGTGACTATCAGCATCGGTTTTGTAAAAATCACAGAAGACGATTATCCGCCCACCGTCCTTGAATACGCCGACAAAGCCCTCTATTATGCCAAAGAACATGGTCGAAATAGTGTTTATAGCTATGAATCTTTGCTCGAAAAGGGTAAATTGACCGAGGAAGAAAATAGCGGCTCTGTCGATCTATTTTAAGGAAACGCTGACTCACTCTGATTTTCCTTACTAAACACACCTTAAAATAATCTCACCACCATTCAACCGCTGCGGAGGGTATGCGATGAAACAGTGGATTTCTGTCACTTTCCTGTTCCTATTTGTCGCTTTGCTGCCTGTCTCTCTTTGGGCTGAAGCACCTTCTCTCGAAGAAGTGATGCATCGCATCGAAACATTAGACAATGCCGTGGACGACGCAACCGGCATCCTTCATTTTCGAATGATTCCTCTGGGCGAAAAAGAGGAAAAAAGTATCCACAAGTTATATTGGAAAAACATGAAGGGCCAGGAAGGATTAATCAGTAAAATTCTGCTGATCACCACCTCACCTATCAATCTCAAGGGGGAGGGTTTTTTGATCTGGGAAGCATTGGAAATGAAAAAATCCCAGGGCTGGCTCTACCTGCCGGAACTCAGGCAAGTTCGCCGCGTTGGACTCTTCACCTTCGAAGAACATCACCACGCCACGCCGGACGATGCAGAAATCTCGCCGACTTTTGAAGAGATCACTCAAAAACTCACCCGCCCCGGCCCTCTGAAAGTCATCAAAAAAGGCATGAAAGCCGGAGTGCCTCTCTGGGTCATTGAGAAAAAATTCGAGGAAAGCAGGGATTTAAGCAAGGGACTTTTTTCGGTCGAGCCGGAAAGCGGAAAAATCAGAAAAATTGAATATTTCGATAACGATGGCACTCGTATGAAGCGCATTCGCATCGACTGGCAAAAAGTAGAGGGTACCTGGTTCTGGAAGAGAATACGCGTGAACACAGCCCACAGCTCAAAAAAAGTCGTGATGGAAATCACCGAGCTAAAAACCAACGTGAATATCCCCGACCGCCTCTTCAGTGACGGCACACTGCGTTCCGGCAGATTGAGATAACAAACAGTCGTCTAACAAGCAAAACCCAGCAAATTTTTGTATAATCCCTCCATCGTTTTCTAATCACCTTGATAGCCCTGCCACTTCACTCACAAGGAGAGCCACTCGTGAAAACCACCACCCAGGTTACAAAAATTGTGGATGGCGATACCATCCATGTGACACCCAATTCCGATGGACAATATTCCGTCCGTTTGTTAGGCATCGACACAGCCGAAACCTACTACAGAGGTCAAAATCAGGGAAAGTATGCCGAGGCCGCCAAGACCTTTTTGAAAGAAAAACTCCAAGTCGGCGACACCATACAACTTGAAAGTGACGGAGAAGCACAGGATCGATACAAGCGCATCCTGGCCTATGTTTTTAAAGACGACATCAACATCAACGTCGCCCTGGTGCGAGCGGGTTTGGCGGCCCCCTATGCCATCTACCCCAATCAAAAATATTTTTTGGAAATTCGGGAAGCGTCCACCTTGGCGCAAAAGGAAAATAAAGGGATGTTTGATGTGGATGATCCGGCCAAAGAGCTGCCCTTTGAATTTAGAATGCGAATCGACAAACGCAAACCGCACAAATTTGTGGGCGATTATTTGTGCAAACAATATGTCGGGCCGACTGATTATAAAGAGGTTCCGATTGAAAACCGCCTTTTTTTCTTCAAAGAGTCAGATGCCGTCAAGGCCGGATACACAGCCCGGAAAAATGGGGCCGACATTTCTCATATCGTGAACAAAGCCTACAGCGGACTCAGCTTTAAGGCACTGCTCAAAGAGCCGGTTTCAGCATTGAAAGGGCTCTCCAAAAACGACGCACGTTTATTAAACGAAGCCTTCGGAATCGAAACCATTGAAGAATTAGCAGAAAACCAACACTACAAAGCCGCAAGAGCAATCAAAGATCTGGCGGGTAAGTAAGGTGAACGCACTTGACACCCCTTTTTTATGAGCATATAAATTTCTCGAAGGATCATTCTGTGTTTACCCCCTTCAATCACCTTTGGGAGTCGATCTAAAACCCGCTATGTCTGTCACTATCAGCATGTTTGCATTTGTTAGTTTTGTCGCTGGCTCCATTACATACGTTTATCGTGTGCGCGGACATGAGCGCTATGCCGATTTTGCTGAATATTTCAGAAAAGGCTGGCCGATTTTCACCCCCTTAAATTGCCTGCTTTACCTCTTTACACAACGCCGGGCACGACGCTCAATCATGGACATGCAGGACTTTGGTGAGCTTGCGGAGATCCAGGCCAATTGGCAAGTCATTAGAAAAGAAGTGCTGGCTTTATATGAACAAGGTTATTTTGAAAATACAACAAAAGCGGGAGCAAGCGCTTCTTACGACATCGGCTTCCGCACCTTCTTTAAATATGGATGGAGCAAATTTTACCTGAAATGGTATGGCGGCTACACCCATCAATCGGCCATTGATTTATGCCCTGAAACAGTCAAAGTGCTGAAAGACATCCGTTCCGTCAACGGGGCCATGTTCACCGTGATGAAACCGAAGTCCCAACTCACCCGCCACTTAGACCCGGCGGCGGCTTCTTTGAGATATCATCTCGGCCTGTCCACCCCGAATTCAGATACCTGTTACATCAATGTGGATGGGGAAAAATATTCATGGCGGGATGGCGAAGCCTTTATGTTTGATGAAACCTATCTCCATTACGTCCGCAACGATTCGGATCAGCCCAGGCTCATTTTAATGTGCGATGTGGAAAGACCGATGAATATTTTCGGTCAGATCTTTAATGTCGCCTATAAATTTTTAATGCGCTTTACAGTGGTGCCAAATATAGAAGGGGATCGACGAGGGCTTGCAAACATCATATTTTCAAGCCTTGCACCCATCCTCGCAAAAACTAAAGCCCTCAAAGAAACCAATCGAACACAATATTTAATCCTTAAATATTCGATCAATACGCTATTGGGGCTGATTTTATTAGGGCTGATTGCCGGTGTGATGAGTTTGTTTGCGTCTTTGTTTTAATTACCGTCCACACAGCCGCTATTCGTTTCCCTTGAATCACCACGCACGCCTTTATCACCAAGCTCTTGACCCTTTTAGAAAATAGTGACTACAATCCAAACTGTGGATGCGCTCATTGATCAATTTTTAAATTATCTTGTTGTTGAAAAGGGCCTGTCGAGAAACACGCTTTTGGCTTACGCTCAGGATCTGAAACGCTTTACACTTTTTTTAAACAAAGAATCGACACGAAATAGCTCTGTTTTAATCGATCCTACGCAGATTCGTCGCTTTGAAATCCTTCGTTTTTTATCTGATTTGCGAACCGCTTCACTCTCCCCCTCAAGCACGGCAAGAATTGTCTCAACGCTGCGAAACTTTTTTGGTTTTCTACGCGCTGAGGGCATGATGGCCCATGACCCACTTGAGCAGATCGACTCCCCTCAAAAACCAACGCGACTGCCGAAGGTACTTCATCTGACGGAGGTTGAAGCTTTGTTGAATTTAAAAAAAGGAAAGACCGCTATCGGGATTCGGGATGATGCCATGATTGAATTGCTTTACGCGACGGGGCTTCGCGTTTCGGAATTGATTCAATTGCCAATTGATGCAATCAATATGGAGGCAGGCTATTTGATTACGCGGGGCAAGGGAGCCAAAGAGCGCATTGTGCCCATCGGAGGATGTGCCCTGGAGAAGATTAAAAACTACCTTGTTTCAGCCCGTTCACAGCTCTTAAAAAAATGTGTTTCGGGCGATTTGTTCCTCAGTCGTTTGGGACGGGGAATGTCCCGGCAGGCTTTCTGGAAAATGCTGGGGCTTTATGCAAGAAAGGCAGGCATACAAAAAAAAATCAGCCCCCACATGCTCAGACATTCCTTCGCAAGTCATCTCTTAGAGAACGGGGCCGACCTAAGGTCTCTACAGATGATGCTAGGTCACTCAGATATTTCAACCACTCAAATCTACACCCATGTTGCGCGGGAACAGCTGAAAAAAATCCACCAGAAACATCACCCAAGGGGGTAATTTTCTAGACTCATTCCTAGGGTATCGTCATTATAATGCTGTTATTTGTACTGCCATTTTGAGCGCATGGGGTCTCAGCGGTAAGAGACGTTGTATTTTGGATACTGACCGTACATGGCGTAACCGTCCCACCACCACCACCATCAGATGCACTTAACGTATAGGTCTTCCCAGTTGGAAGAGAACCGAAAATAATCGAAACACTTCCTTGCCCATTGACTCCTCCTGTTTTACCACACCTGGAGTCAACGTCAACTCCCTGAGCATCGGCTTGAAAACAGGTAAAATCCGGTCCGCCACTCGCAGTAATTTGTATTTTCTGACCAGAAACATTCTCGCCTAAAATGGTGCTAGTAAGCGCAACCGTAAGGCTGACACTTGGCACACCAGAGTCCCCATCCCCGCCACCACAGGCGGACAAGACTAAGACCATCATTAACATCAGAGTCGGGCTGAAGACATATCGCATCAATCTATTCATCATATTCACTCATAAGTTAATAGAGAGGCTACTGGCAGCCCCTTCAACTTATCCCTTCCACTTAAAAAAAGGAGTTCGATCACAAAGGCAATACCGATGATTTCTCCCCCTAATTGTTGAACCAATTTCACAGTGGCTTCCATTGTTCCCCCTGTTGCAAGCAGATCGTCCACAATGAGGACTCGCTCGCCGGGAACAATGGCATCCTTGTGCATACACAAATTGTCTGAGCCGTATTCCAAATTGTATGAGGCTTCAATTGTGTCATAGGGCAGTTTCCCCGGTTTTCTGACGGGAATAAAACCCGCCTTTAAACGACCTGCGACGGGTGTCCCGAAGATAAATCCACGCGACTCCACACCCACAACTTTTTGAATGTTCTGATCGGTATAAGGCGCAGCCAGTCGATTCATGACCTCTTCGGAAGCGACTGGATCGGCCAAAAGTGTGGTGATGTCATAAAAGAGAATCCCCTTTTTCGGGAAATCAGGTACTTCACGAATCTTGGCTTTTAAATCCAATACCATGTCCTCCTATAAATATATCATGTTCAGAAAAGTGTGCTTTGAGAATGGAGCGAAGTTCGACTTACAGAATATCTTCAGGTTTGATTGTTTTTTCTGCGATGATGGTGCGTAGCTTGCGAAGTGCAACAGCTTCAATCTGGCGAACACGTTCACGGGTAAGTCCGAAGACTTTGCCGATCTGTTCCAGGGTGGCAGGCTCGTCTCCGTGTAAACCAAAGCGCAAAATAATGACTTTTCGTTCATTAGGATTGAGCATTCCCAACCACTGAATCAATCCCTTTCTGCGCTGAACCCCCTCCGCACGGCTTATGGGGGAGGGCTGAGATTTGTCTTCAATAATGTCTTTGAGTGAGGTGGTTTTTCCAGCGGCAATTGGACTGTCGAGCGAATAGGTTTTTCTCATCAGACGTTGGATGTGATCGATGTCTTTTTCAGGCATCTTCATCTTTTGGGAGATTTCAAGGGTTTCGGGTTCGCGACCGAGTTCCTGCACAAGGTCTTCGAGATGAGCAAGGTATTTATTGACGCGCTCAACAACATGCACCGGAAGCCGAATCAGCTTTCCCTGATTGATAATCGCCCGCTCAATGGCCTGACGAATCCACCAGGAGGCATAGGTGGAAAAGCGGAAACCTTTTTTATAATTGTATTTCTCGACCGCTTTGATCAGGCCGATATTGCCTTCTTCAATGATGTCGGAAAAAGGCAGCCCACGATTGAGGTAGCGCTTTCCGATGCTCACCACGAGGCGGAGGTTCGATTCAATCATCCTTTGTCGAGCGGCTTCGTCCCCCTTGAGGATGAGCTTGGCAAGCATGACTTCGTCCTCAAAGGTGAGCAGAGTCGAACGGCGAATATCTCTCAGGTAGGTTTTTACAGAATCAGGAGAAAGTGGCTCTTGATCTTTCTCTTTTTTTTTGGTTTTCACGGCGACCCGGGACTCTCCCATCCCAGCGATTTTAAGCTCTGGCGTCTGATCGCTTTCTTGAACCTCTTCTTCTGATTGATCCCATTCGTCGCTCATATTTCGCCCTATTACCCCAATTTGATCTAATAAACGATTGAAAAATCGCTGACTTGCAGAGAGGGACACTGCCAAGTCACGTCGATATCTCTGACTTCGGCCCGTTCCGGCCCCTGCCGAAGCGCGTCAATGAAGGTTTCGATTTTACATTTCTCTCCCTCTACTACGAGGGCTACACGACCATCTGAAAGGTTTTGAACTGTTCCAAGCAACTGAAGTCCTGTCGCATATCGAAAACTGAAATTCCTAAAACCGACCCCTTGAACCCTGCCGCTAACAAATAATTGTGCCATCGTGGGGCCGCTCTGTGTTTCATGGTGATTCATTGTTAACAAGACTGAAAATGAATTTTAGCTGGTCGGGGCGAGAGGATTTGAACCTCCGACC
>CAZRYI010000094.1:0-7508 GCA_964604255.1 uncultured Nitrospirota bacterium | reverse complement strand
AACAAATGCGGATGAAAGTTTTCTTCTCCTTCCCAGTCACCCAAGTCATTCACTCTGATATGGAACCCAAAGTGCGGTGCCAGCATTTTAAGTAACCAGCGCGCGGTGCCGCGCAGTTCAATTTGTTGATGTTTTGTGGCGGTTTCTAAGAGTTGGCTGCAAAGGGGGCCCCGTGTTTGTTTGGCATTAAGCACACGGACGCTTCCCGTTGAAATTTCGACGACGCCTTTCAGGGTATCGCCCAATTGACTCATCGTTAGAAACATCATTTTACTGAAGGCTTAAATTGATTGGATTGAAAGGCTAGTTCGTCTCTGATCCGAAGCTTGTTACGACCTCTAAGACCACGTCTGCCGTTTGGGAGGTCTCTTTGAAATCGAGCCACTCATTGACGGTATGGATTTGATACATGCCGGTACCGAGATTCGGAACGGAAATTTTGTGTGCATTGAAGATATTGGCATCACATCCGCCGCCGGTTGCGTTCGTTTTAACAGTGTAACCACAGGTCTTTGCTGCTTTTAACACGGCTTGAACAATTGGCACATCGCTGGAAAGATTCACCCGATTGTAGTCACGCCATACTTTTTCTTCGACGCGACCCTTTATCTTTTTTCCATTTTTCTCGATACAAAACTGCTCTGCCGCTTCACTAAAACAGCGCCGCATATGTGCTGTTTGTTTTTCGAGTTTTGCTTCGTTATGACTTCTGGATTCGGCGCGAACAAAGACCGTTTTTGGCACAATGTTGACCGCAGCACCGCCTTCAATCACACCGATATTGGCAGTGGTTTCAAAATCAATCCGACCCAGCGACATTCTGCTGATGGCATGGGCAGCAATTTGAATGGCCGAAATACCCGCTTCGGGACAAACCCCGGCATGGGCCTCAAGCCCGTGCACGGTAAATTCCATTCGGTCTGAAGCGGGAGATTGGGTAAACAAAAAATCGGCATGATCACAATCGAGCACGATGCCCGATTTTGCTTTCAACTGTGTCATATCAAGATGTTTTGCACCCACCAAACCAAACTCTTCGCAAATGGTCAAAACGATTTCGATATCACCATGCGGCAGGGATTTTTCCTTCAAAGTGCGTAAAACTTCAATGATGATGGCGATGCCTGATTTGTCGTCTCCACCCAGAATGGTTGTGCCGTCGCTGCGGATCACATCCCCTTCACAAACCGGTTTAATGCCTTCTCCCGGCACGACGGTGTCCATATGGGCCGATAGCAGCAGGGTGGGACGTTCTGCATCGTTTCCCGGAAAGCGGGCGATGAGATTGCCGATTTCTCCGCCGACGGCTTCTCCTGCTTGATCGAAACTGACGCTCGCGCCGATTGCCTCAAAGTCTTTTTTCAAAAAAAGTGCCACCTCTCGCTCTTTTTTTGAGATGCTATCAATCTGAACAAGTGCCAGAAAATGCGCTTTCATGCGGCTGTAGTTTAAAGTCTGATCCGGCTTCACTGCTTTTCGCCTGCGCTTCCGCGAAGGTGAGAGAGGACTTCCTGAATGACTTCGTTTGGATGAAGGCGACTCAGTGGACGTCCCCCCGCTTCATCTGTAAATTTTAATGCTGCGGAGAGGGAAATGTCGGGATAATTACCTGTCATCCAAAGCCCGACTTGCTGATCTTTTTGTTGCCCGCCTTTTTCTTTTCGTTGTTGTGCTTCCTGCTGATTGAGTGTTTCGGCGAGCGAATCCATTTTTATTTTTTGAATGGGAGGACGGGTGACTGTTTCGGCCCAGGCGTAATATCGATACGATAATTCATAGCTGAATCCGCCTTCTGCTTTTTCTCTGTCTTCAATTACAAGAATCAGGCTGCCCTGACAATGGTGATCAATGGCTTGCCGTGCCGGTCGTTTTTCATCAATCACAACCGAAAGCCCTTCGTCTTCATACTCTTCCAAGCCGATCACGCCCTTATCAAAGAGACTCATGGAGTGCAGAATTTCATCAAAAGGCTTTTGCCAAAAATGGCGATAATCATCTTTTTTACGAAAAAGCTCAGGCACCATCGGCAGAAGTACCTTGTAATAAGCGGCCTCTTGCGGACCCCGATAAGCACGAATCGCTTCCATCAGTGGACTGTCTTCGGCATGGCAAAGGGCTTTGATCAAGAGATCAATCTGAACCCCTTCTTCTGAAGAAAAGGCTGAAAAATCACCCGCTTCCGCAGCGGCAATCAGTCGTGCTGCAATGGGTTCTGCTTTTCTGGCGTTTAAAAGTGCCCAGACCGATAAAAGGCCGTCTGTATCAAAATGGTTGTTTGTGACAATGCCTACTTTGGGAAAGAGCGATTTGCGATCCGGGTGAGAAAGATAACGAAAAACAATTTCTGTCGCGGTGTCCGCTTTCAGTACTGCCGGGGTTTTATTGCCCTGCCAATGGCTTAAGTGATGACTGTTGGGCACGATGCCATCAACAGAGATCTTATCGACGGTTTTCATCGCGTTTTCGTAAAAATAAAATACCATAAAATGAAATCGACCTAAATGAATCTTACGTTAAATGTGAGCGCACTATATCAAAAAATGGCGCATAAGCGCCATTTTTCATTTGACCCTTGCGGCCAAAAAGATATCACGCGTCTTGCTTTATCCCCACATCTCATCCGGTACCCTTAAACGCTCGACGGGCTTTCCGTTGACAATGTGACTTTCCATGATCTCGGCAACATCCGCCGTTTTTACGCCTTTGTACCAAACCCCCTCAGGATAAACCACCACGGTTGCACCAATGGGACAGGGGCCGAGACAGCTTGACTCCGTAATCAGAATCTGCCCGAAAAGCATGTGTTTTTCCATTCCGCCATAAAATGCTGGCAGTAGCTCTTCTTTGCTGCCTTTTTCTCCACATGAACCGCGAGGGTTTCCAGCAGGGCGTTCGGTGGTGCAAACAAGAATATGATACTTGGGTTTCGGCATGAGGCCTCCTTAATATTAGAAACAATGGTTTTTTGTAGAACAAGTTCAAGTTCGTTTTTACTTGTATCATGCCGATCCTGCCGAGTTCAATTCGGCAAAAAAGTCCAAGCATGAAGTTTGTGAAAATAGTAAAGGATTGTATGGGGAAAGTAATTTCTGTATAATGGTGCCGTTTTTGTTTTGAAGAATCACCTAAATTATAGATAGATTGAGGAAAATGTTATGGCACAAACAAAGTCTTCTGCTCCGACGACGACTGGCAGCAACGCAAAAAATATCAAGCAGATTGTTGATTATCCCACTGTGATTGTTTTTAGCACGGTCAGTCTCGGTGCAATCATCGCTGTCCCTCTTTTTGGTTACCTGTATGGTTATACCGCTTTTGACTGGATACTGTTTGCAGTATTGTATGTTGTCACCGGTCTGGGCATTACCGTCGGTTATCATCGGCTTTTTTCACATCGCAGCTTTACATGCAAACCCTGGGTTGAGATTTACTTCCTAATCACGGGAGGATGGGCGATGGAGAACTCGGCGCTCAAATGGTGCTCAGATCATATCCGTCACCACGCAAAAACGGATACCGATGAAGACCCCTATAATGCACTGCGCGGATTTTGGTGGAGTCACGTCTTATGGATTTTTCATAAAGATCCTTCTCCGAACCTTCAGGCCAGAGAAAAATATAAAACGGCGCTTCGTAAAAATCCCAGGGTGATGTGGCAGTCTAATAACTATGCAATGATCATGATTTCCGGTTTGATTTTCCCCTTTGTGCTTGGATTTTTAAATCGGGGCTGGGTCGGTGCTTTTGCCTGTCTTCTGTTGGCTGGAGGCTTAAGACTCTTCCTTGTTTTAAACTCAACCTTTTTTATCAATTCAATCTGCCACATTTGGGGTAGCCAACCCTACGGTGATGCCAATTCCAGCCGGGACAACTGGTGGATCTCGCTGCTCACCTTTGGAGAGGGTTACCACAACTATCATCATAATTTCCCACGCGACTATCGAAACGGCCCCTTGTGGTACAATTTCGATCCTTCCAAGTGGCTCATTTTCAGCCTGTTTGTTTTTAAACAGGCTAAAAAAGCGAGCTAGTTTGTCTTCGCCTTATTGACGGCAGATGGACGCCATCTACCTTGATCATATTGCGGCAAGGTCCCTGATACCGGGGGCCTATGCTGCGATGCTGCCTTTTTTATCAGAACATTTCGGAAACCCGAACAGTCAGCATCACTATGCAGACCTCCCGCGCAAAGCTTTAGAAAACGCTCGAAACCAGCTTGCCAAACTCATTCATTGTGAGGACTGCGAAATCATTTTTACGGCCTCCGGTAGTGAAGCGAACAACCTTGCAATCAAAGGTGTGCTTGCCGCAGGGCAAAAAAAAGGGCGACACATTATTACAACAAACATTGAACATTATTCTGTTGCCCACCCTTTAAAGTATCTCGAAAAAGAAGCTTATGCGGTCACTTATTTGCCAGTCGATAAGGAGGGCCGTGTCACAGCGGCTCAGGTCAAAGAAGCCATTTGCGACGATACAATCCTGGTTTCAATCCTTCATGCCAACAACGAAATCGGGACAATCCAAGCCATTGAAGAGATCGGACAAATCACACAAGAAGCCGATGTCTTTTTTCATGTGGATGCCGTGGCAACTATCGGAGTCATTCCCTTTGATTGCGACTTGTTGGGCATTGACCTTGCGGCTTTTGCAGCTCAGTCCTTTTACGGGCCTAAAGGCGTTGGCGCTCTTTATCTGAGAAGAGGCACGCGGCTTTCCCCTTTGATTGCAGGCGGTATACAAGAGTTGGGGAGACGGGCAGGTACGGAAAATGTTGCAGGCATTGTTGGAATGGGTCAGGCCGCAGCTGAGGCAATTGAGCGCATGACAAGCGAAGTGAAACGGCTGACACAACTGCGGAACCAGCTGATTGATGGCCTGCTAAACACAGTTCCCCTGCTTCATTTAACAGGTAGCCGCGAACATCGCTTGCCCCATATCGCCAGTTTTGCTGTGGAATATCTGGATGGACAAGCCCTCGTCCAGGCCTTGGAAAATCGCGGCATCATGGCGGCAAGCGGATCATCCTGTAGTGCGGACGCCTTGAAGATCTCTCCCGTTTTAAAGGCGATTGCCTTGCCGGGAAACGTGGCGCAGGGCGGCATTGTCTTCAGCCTTGGTTTGGGAACAAACGAAGCACAGATTGCCAGTGTACTGAGCATTTTTCCAGAATGTGTTGAGGCCCTGCGCTCTGTCTCCCCCCTGTATGCTGCATTGAAAATGGGAGGACAGGCCGGATGATTTCAGCCGATTTAAGCCTGGATACACTCGGGCTTTATTGTCCCATCCCGGTGATTCTCACCTCAAAAAAAATAAAAGAAATGTCTGCGGAACAGGTACTGGAGATTCTTTCAGATGACGAAGGGATTAAGAAGGACATGCCGATTTGGTGCAAAAACAGCGGACATGAATTGATGGATCTTATCGAAGCAGAAGGGGTGATCAAACTTTATATTCGAAAAAAATAATCAGTGTCTATTTGCCTAGCAGGATCGAAATCGACTCGTCATCATTATTCGCCACCACTAAATCGATTCGCCCGTCAAAATTAAAGTCCGCCTTCAAGACAAAAAAAGGCGCTTTACCCGTGTAGATATTCAGCGGTGGATATCCGAACCCGCCATCCGGTTTTCCAAGGATGATTGAAAGGTCGTTGCTGCGGGTGCTTACCGCGGCAACATCCATAATGCTGTCTCCATTCAGATCATGTGCGATGGCCGAAACCGGCCCACCTTCCGCCCCGAACTCCCGATCCAAGACATAAGCACCTTCTTTGTCAGACAGAAAAAGGGTCATAGAATCCCCTAAGCCGTTAATTGCAAGCAGGTCGGGATGTCCATCCTTATTGAAATCTTCAGCGACTAAGGACAGCGGATTTTTTCCGGTACGCAGTCGGATGCCTTTTTCAAAGTCACCATTGCCCTTGCCGAAATACAAAGCCACATCGCTGCTTGAGGAACCATTGTTGGCAATCGCAAGATCGACAAAGGCATCCTGATTAAAATGACCGGCAATGATATCCGTCGGAATGGCTCCGGGATCTCCCCTCAAACCTGTTTTGAAACGACCCGTGCCGTCTCCCAGCAGGACGAGCAGATGATCAAAACGGGAAACAATCGCAATATCAAGATGACCATCCAGGTTGAAATCCTCCACAACAGCTGAATACGGGGCGCGATCCACTTTGTAGAGCGCAGTTTTTTTCATGATTCCATCGCCTAAGTTTAGAAGGATTTGCAGGCTGTCCCCGTCATTGAGCAAGACCCCGAGATCTGTTCGTTTATCGCCATTAAAATCACCACTCACAATCCACCGGGGTCTGCTGCCCACCTTCATCGTGTAGGTATCTGGAAAGCTGCCATCATTTTTTCCGGTCAAAATAGAAATGGTATTGCTCTGGGTATTGGCAACCACCAGATCATCCCAACCGTCCCGGTTTAAATCGGTGGCAATAATATGCGATGGACTTTCCCCAACGGGATAGTTAATGGGACGACGAAAGGGGTTTTCCGGTGGCGGATCTTGTTTAAAACACCCGAATGACAGGGCAATTACAACAAACAAGAATAAGGGTAGGATTTTGAACATGCTGTCATTCTACGGGGTTTTTGCAGGGAGTCAATATTGGAAATTCAGATTAAATAAAGAATTGTTCTTTCAGAGCAAAAACTCCTCACTGAGGTGTTCTCTTGGTTAATTAAGAACACGCTATGACTATTTACAAGCTCCCCCCCAAACTGACATACTCCCGCCCGCCAAAAAATCAATTCAATGGAAAAAAGTGAGGTTGAGAGATGTCTGAAGTCCGTGTGCGTTTTGCTCCGAGTCCTACTGGGTTTTTACATATCGGCGGAGCGAGAACGGCGCTCTTTAACTGGCTCTATGCCCGCAAGCATCAAGGTAAATTCTTTCTTCGCATTGAAGATACCGACCAAAGCCGCTCGACCGATGAAGCGATTGAGGCGATTTTGGATGGGATGCGCTGGTTGGGTCTGGATTGGGATCGCTGGGAAGGTGGCACAGGGGAAACCGTTCGGCAGACAGAACGCTTTGAACTTTATAAAGAAAAAGTGGCGCAATTGCTTGATGAAGGCAAAGCCTATCGCTGTTATTGCACCGCAGAAGCTTTGGCAAGCAGACGTGCTGAAGCCATGAAAGCCAAGCGGGTGCCGCGCTACGATGGCCGCTGCCGTGATCGTGATACACAAGCTGATGACCAGCCTTACGCCATCCGTTTTAAAGCCAGAACCGAAGGTCAAATTGTGATCAATGACATGGTGAAGGGCGAAGTTGTTTTTGAAAGCAGCACGGTGGATGACCTCATCATCGCTAGATCGGACGGCACACCCACCTATAATTTTTGTGTTGTTGTGGATGATGTTGCGATGGGCATGAGCCATGTAATTCGGGGCGATGACCACCTCAACAACACGCCACGCCAGATCCAGCTTTATGAAGCCTTTGGTTTTGACATCCCGAAATTCGGCCATCTGCCGATGATTTTAGGT
>CAZRYI010000093.1:0-7605 GCA_964604255.1 uncultured Nitrospirota bacterium | reverse complement strand
CTGAGTGTGATGGCACGATTGACCCTTGCAATGGCAATTTCGTAAGCGGCGGTACGCAGATCAACTTGTTTCTCTTCCGCCAAGTGACTGACTTTTGTATAGACATTGGAAAGCCGTTCCTCAAGACGCCGTATCACCGTCTCCCGTATCCAGGGAAATTCCTGTAGGTTTTGCACCCATTCGTAATAGGACGCCAGGACGCCGCCGACGTTTGCCAGTAAATCCGGGACGATGGTGATATCCCGCTCGCGGAGGGCCTCATCTGCACGATGGGTGAGTGGCATGTTCGCTGCTTCGACAATTAATTTTGCTTGTACTGCATCGGCATTGTCGCAAGTAATCGTGGCTTCCAAGGCGGCGGGAATGAGAATGTCGCAAGAAAGTTTGAGCAAGTCATCATTGCTGATCTGTTCGCATTCCGTTAAGCCTTTGAGGTTCCCTTTTGCCAAGACATGCGATACGGCTTTTTGGATGTTGATTCCTTTTTCATTGTAAAAACCGCCTGTGACATCAGAAAGACCGACAATGCAATAACCCAGTTCTGCGAGATGGAGGGCGGCATATGAACCGACGTTGCCAAAACCCTGAATGACGACTTTGCTTCGCTCGGGTACAAGCCCTTTTTCAGTCGCTGCTCTGTGAGTCAAATGAGCAACGCCATGGCCGGTGGCCTCCAGTCTTCCGGCAGAACCACCCAATTCCAAAGGTTTACCCGTGACAACTGCCGTGCTGAAACCGTGAGATTTACTATATTCTTCCAGAATCCAGGCCATGACTTGTGGGCCGGTGCCGACATCGGGTGCGGGAATATCCACATGAATGCCGATGATGGGGGCCAACTTTTGGCAAAAGCGTTTTGAAATTGTTTCAAGCTCGCTCAAAGACAAACTTGTCGGATCAACAGAAATGCCTCCTTTTGCCCCGCCAAAGGGAATATCAACAAGCGCGGTCTTCCAGGTCATCAATTGGGCCAAGGCCCGAACTTCTCCTAAATTGACATTGGGATGAAAGCGGAGCCCGCCCTTAAAAGGTCCACGCGCGTGATTGTGCTGCACCCGATAGCCGGTGAAAGTTTTTAGTTGTTCTTTTCCATCACGATGAATGATGACGGGAATACTCACCTGCGTTTCCCGAAAGGAAGACAGCAACAAGTCTCTCTGAGCTTCCTTAATATTGAGAGAATCAAAGGCCCGTAACAGAAAATGACGCTGGGCATCCTGACAAACACATTTTTTCATTTCAGTCATTTTTTTTCTCCTTTAGAGATGCAACATTGTAAATGGGCGTCCAAATTAAGGCGAAAAACCAACCGTAACCATAGCTTTCAATTAAACCCACAAAGAAACTGCCCCAGCTAATCCATTCAAAACCGGGCAGCAGCTTTTGCCAGACGCCATACATGGCGTGGGCTGGAAAAAGCAGATCGAAAAGGACGCAGAGCATAAAACTAATGGCAATCGTTAGACTGGTCGCATGACCCACTGCCAAAATTGAAAGTCCCTTTTTCATGCTGTGCCTCCTTTCACTTGTTTTAAGTAGGGTGCAGGATCGGCATCAAATTGATCGAGGCATTTTTTCGAGCAAAAACGATAGAGCTGATCGCGGTGTATTTTCCCGTATCCCGAATTTGAATCCACGGCCATACCGCAGACTGGATCGACCTGTTCTCCATCGGCTTCCAGATGAACTGCGTGTTCATGTTCGCCTGCTTTATCATCTTTTTTTCCCTGTCCGCCATGACCGCCATGAACCATGTGGGCCCCGCAGCCAAAGCGCATCATGAAGTAGAAAAATGCGGCGAAGAGTAGAAATGATCCTAAGCCTTCCATGTTATCCTCCTTCCCTATGTTTACCTGCTCACGTTGATGAGGCGTTTCCATTCACCTTTGTGCGGCAGAAACATCGGTCGATTTTTCATGTAATCTTCGTAGACCGTGCCAAACTGCTTGAGCATTTGTTTTTCTTCTCGTAGCGAAAGCCGGTAATAAGCCCAAACCATAATCGGAAAAATCACCAGGGTTGGAATGGTCGGCCAGTGGATCAATTGTCCGAAGATCGCTAAAAAAATACCTGTATATTGTGGATGTCGAACGACGCCATAAAGCCCATCGGTCGCCAGTTGTTTGTTTCGCGTGGCGACGTAAACTTCTCGCCAGCCTTCGATTAGAATGGAAAGCCCGAAAAAGACAAGGGTGTAACCTACCAGCATTTCCACTATTGCACCGAGAATGCCCCAGTTAAAAAGTGCCGCCCAGAGATGACCGCTGTTATGGAGTATCGGAATATCAATGCCGAAAAAACCGGAAAGCAAGTAGAGCGTGAGCGGAAAACCGTACATTTCGGCATAGAGGGCAATGATAAAAGCCTGAACGATGCCCGCCCGACTCCACTCCCGCCAGCCTTTTGGGGCGACATAGCGATAGAGCACCCAGGATGCAATGATGACCATGACGGCGGTGAGGCCCCACGCACCTCCCGCCGGTGCGCCTGTTTCCATCGTGCTTTCCTCTCTAGTTTTTGTTTTATTCCCCTCAATCAGTGAAGAAAAAAGGAGCGTGCATCGCTTCCGATTTCTTCACCACCAGGAAAAGTGACCCGAGGCATCCGAATACCGCTGCTGTGTCGAACCCTTATTTTCGGTTTTAATCAACAGCAGCAGCTACTTTTTTCAGGAGGACTTTTCGTTTCCTCCCCCGAGCAACATCCACTGGGCTGATCGGCATCATGGTCGCAACAAGCAGAGTCATCTTGATCTTGAATACTCTTGTCCTGCTTGCCTTGCATTTTATCTGGATCTTTTTCAAAGGCTGTTTTGCATGATACCGAGCAAAACGCATAGAGACGGCCTTGATAGGTACTTGTCAATTCCGTCGTTTTTTCATCGACTTCCATGCCACAAACCGGATCTTTCACCATGATATTTACCTCCTTTTCTATTGATTCTTGAACCCATTCAGACTGAAATATAAGCCATCAGTGACTGTTGTGAGGATGTCGCCCATGATGTATTGTGACCTCATTGAGTGCTGCACATGTTGCAAGTGTGGCGACAAAAAACCCGACGACCATATCATTCAGTGCTGCGACAAGCAGACCCGAATAACCCAGTAAAAATGGTGCAAACAAGGCCCAAACCCCAAAAGCAGCGGTTGCCCAGTTGTATCTCCTCAGGACAACTTCATTGCTTGTCAAAAACTGTAGCAGTGAAAAAACCGCGATCAGCACGCCAATGATAATGTTCTCCCACAGAGCAACTGCCTTTGATGTGAAGCCCAGGATGAAGGGGGCTGCTACAAACCAAATACCGAGAACAAAATTCGTCCAGATAATCCCTTTCATGACCCATCACCTCCTTTCCTCTCTTGTGTTTATAGTTTCACCTTTTTTAAGCGAAGTGCGTTCATGATGACCGACACCGAACTGAAGCTCATTGCTGCGGCGGCAATGATGGGCGAGAGCAAGATCCCAAAGAAGGGATATAAAACCCCCGCCGCCACCGGCACACCCAGAGCATTGTAAATAAAGGCAAAGAAGAGGTTTTCCCGAATATTCCGCATCGTGGCGCGACTTAAACATCGTGCCCGGACAATGCCGCGTAAATCTCCTTTCACCAGGGTCACACCGGCACTTTCCATCGCCACATCGGTGCCAGTGCCCATCGCAATGCCGACCTGTGCCTGCGCCAGCGCTGGCGCATCATTGATGCCATCCCCCGCCATCGCCACGATCCGCCCTTCAGCCTGTAGTGCTTTCACGACCGAGGCTTTCTGATCGGGCAGCACTTCGGCTTGAACCTGATCAATATCCAGTTTGGATGCGACGGCTTCGGCGGTTTTTAAGCTGTCTCCAGTGAGCATCACCACTTTGATGCCTTCTTTGTGTAGGTTGCGTATGGCCTCCGGTGTCGATGCCTTAATGGGATCGGCCACTCCGACCAGTCCGGCGGCTTTGCCATCAATGGCCAAAAACATGACGGTTTGACCTTCCGCCCGTCCACGGTCGGCCTGTCCGGGGAGTTCACCCACCTCAATGTCGAGACTTTCCAACAGCTTGATGTTGCCGAGCGCCACCTTGTGACCTTCAACTTCTCCTGTGACCCCTTTGCCGGTGATCGACTGGAAGTTGCGTGTTTTGCTCAGGCTGACACCACGTTCTTCGGCTCCCCGGACAATTGCCTCAGCCAAAGGGTGTTCGCTCGACCGTTCCAGGCTGGCGGCTAAACCTAAGGCCTGGGCCTCTTCAAATTCACCGACGGTGGTGACTGACACTAACTTCGGCTTTCCTTCCGTGAGCGTGCCGGTTTTATCCACCACCAGGGTATCGACCTTTCTTAAAATTTCTAATGCTTCTGCATTTTTGATCAAGACCCCCATCATCGCGCCTTTACCTGTACCGACCATAATCGACATCGGAGTTGCCAGACCCAGCGCACAGGGACAGGCGATAATCAAAACCGCCACGGCATTGATCACCGCATAAGCAATGGCCGGTTCCGGCCCGACAAGTGCCCAAACAACAAAGGTCAAAATGGAAATGAGGACAACAATCGGCACAAAATAACCGGCCACAACATCAACCAGTTTTTGGATCGGTGCGCGAGTACGCTGAGCATCGGCCACCATTTTTACAATTTGCGAGAGCAGGGTATCGGCTCCCACTTTTTCAGCACGCATCAGCAGTCCGCCGGTGCCGTTGATGGTTGCACCAATGAGTTTTTCTCCTGCCATTTTTTCAACAGGAATCGGCTCTCCTGTGACCATCGATTCATCCACGTTGCTTTCGCCCTCGACCACCATGCCGTCCACTGGGATTTTTTCGCCGGGCCGTACACGCAACACGTTGCCACGCTGTACATGTTCTAAAGGAATGTCTTCTTCTGTGCCGTCTTCCCGAACAAGTCGAGCTGTTTTGGGCGCAAGTCCAAGCAAGAGTTTAATGGCTGCATTGGTTTGGCTCCGGGCACGCAACTCCAGGAGTTGCCCCAGCAGCACAAGCGCTGTAATCACCGCAGTCGCTTCAAAATAAACCGGAATGACCCCAAATTTGTTGAAGACGGTTTCAGGAAAAATACTCGGCGCAACCACACCAATGAAGGAATAAAGCCACGCGACTGAAACACCGAGACCGATCAGGGTAAACATGTTCAGGTTGCGTGTGACGACGGATTTGACAGCTCGCACATAAAAAATCCAACCACACCACCAGACCACCGGGGCAGAAAATACAAGTTCTATCCATTGCCGCAGTTTTGGATCAATGATTTCCGCCATGGCATCGGGCCAAAATTCCGCTGCCATCGCACTGAAAAAAACGGGAATTGCCAAAGCTGCGCTGACCCAAAACCGGCGGCTCATATCGTCTAATTCGCTGGTATCTTCCTCTGCTTCAAGGATGCGCGCTTCGAGTGCCATGCCGCATTTTGGGCAATCGCCGGGATGATCCTGCACAACTTCAGGATGCATCGGACAGGTATATTCTGTTTTGGTCGGGATAAGCGGAACCCCTTTTACCTCCAGTGCCATGCCACACTTCGGGCAATCTCCAGGGCCAATCTGCTCAACCTCCGGGTGCATGGGACAGGTGTAAGTGGCTTCCGATTCGTCGGAGTCTGTTTCTTGTAGGGCTTCTGTCGTTTCCTTTTCAGAAGGCGCAAGATATTTCTCCGGGGCCTCCTGAAATTTGGACAAACAATTTGTGCTACAAAAATAATAAGTCTCTCCGGCATGTTGATGACTGCCTGCCGCCGACGCCACTTCAATGTCCATCCCACAGACAAGATCTTTAAGCATTTCACACCTCCTTCGTATTGATCTTTAACTTATGTTTTGATTCTACAAGCTGTGAGCTACACACAGGTCAAGCTTTTTTTTTAGGAACCATCATTTTTTTTTGATTGCCCTCATAACCGTATTTTTTTATTGGCTTTTTCTACATCAGGAAATGAGCAAAGGTGATGCCAAGGGGAGAGCGGAAGCGTTAAATTAGTACTTCAGGAAGCCGCGATACAGGTTCTAGCGTAGAAACAAGGCCTTGTCCCTTTTTTCAAAGATGCAGCTAGAGTCCTTTCAACAACAGGACGGTCTTGATTGGGTGACAACTGTCACAATGAGATGACAGTTCGGCTTTGATTTACCGGGTTTCGTGGCAATGGGCGCAGGACTCGGAAATGGTGCTGGCCAAATAAAAACTTGGTGGTTGTGCTGAGAGCGCACGTTTTGCGGCAGTGAGTTCACTCCGAAATTCGGTGATGTGTCCGGGAACCGCCTGGTGATTTGAGGGCCAGGTGCCATTTCCGAGACTCACGGTTGTCAGCTCCATTTTCGAGAGGATCTGTATGACTTCCCGCCGTTGAATTTCTCCCGGTTCTTCCGTCTCATTCAGGACGCGATCAAGATCGGCAACTTGCTGTGCAAGCCGCGACATGGTGGAATGGATCTGTTTGTGAGTAATGTAATTGAAATTGGGTGGATAGGTGTGTTTGCGAATGTGTTCTGTGACCTCGGCACTGCATGCAGTAAAAATGGTGCTGAACAACATGAACAACGCAATGGATACACTAAAACTTCCCATACGGGCCTGGTTTTTCAAAACCCACCTCCTTTTTTTGAACAATTTATCCCTCCTTCAGGTTCCAGCCCTTCCAAAGGGCGTAAATTGCAGGAATCACCAGGAGCGTCAGAATAGTTGAGGAAATCATGCCGCCCACCATCGGCGCAGCGATACGCTTCATCACCTGAGAGCCGGTGCCCGTACCCCACATAATTGGAAGTAGACCGCCGACAGTGATGGCAAGGGTCATGACAACGGGCCGGATCCGTTTTCCTGCCCCTTCCAGAATGACACTAAAAAGATCCGCGCGTGTTTTGAGAGTGCCCGCGTGCAAGTGTTCTTTGTAATAGAGATCAAGATAAACCAGCATAACCACAGCGAGTTCAACCGAAAGACCCGCCAGGGCGATAAATCCAACACCGACGGCGACGCTCATGTTGTAATCCAATAAGTACATGAGCCAAACCCCTCCCACAAAAGCAAAAGGCAGCGAAAGCATGACGAGCAGACTTTCTGCCACACTTTTGAAATTGAAATAGAGCAGGAGAAAAATGATCATGATGGTGAAGGGGACAACGACCTGAAGCCGTGCTTGTGCCCGTTCCATATATTCGTACTGACCGCTCCATAAAAGTGTATATCCCTGAGGCAGGTCAATTTCCGCCGCCACAACTTTTTGTGCATTGGCAACATAGGTACCAACATCAATCCCACGAAGGTCGATGTAGGTCCAGGCATTCAAACGGGCATTTTCACTTTTGAGCACGGGTGCGCCCCGTTTAATCTGGATGTCCGCGACCTGGGCCAGAGGAATCTGTCGGCCCATCGGGGTGGGAATCAGCATACGTTTAAGCTCACCAATGTTTTCTCGCGTGCTACGGCTATAACGCAGATTGACCGGATAGCGCTCAAGTCCTTCAACAGTGTAGGTGATATTCATGCCCCCAAAGGCGGCCTGGATGACATCCTGAATATCCCCGACGGTCAGACCGTAACGAGAGGCTTCTTCCCGATTGATATTGATATCCACAAAGTTGCCACCCACGACGCGTTCAC
>CAZRYI010000092.1:2345-7614 GCA_964604255.1 uncultured Nitrospirota bacterium | reverse complement strand
GATTAAATTAAAATTTATTAACACCCCGGGAGGGGAGATCCAGGAAAGGTCGTATTGATGAAACAGATCAAAGTTATTTTAGGTGGGATTGTATTTTTTTCGGTGGCACTTCAGCTTGCTTATGCAGCCGCCGGTGAAAAGGTCATTACACAAGGCAGTAAAGTGAAATTTGACTATGTCTTGACTGTCGAAGGCAATAAAATTGACAGTACAAAAGAGAAGGGTCCCTTGGCGTTTGTTCAAGGAGAGGGCACACTTTTTTTAGGGCTTGAAAACCAGATGTTCGGACTGAAAGCGGGGGAGAAAAAAACCATCAAAGTCGCCCCTGAGGGAGGATACGGTCAAATCAATCCCGAAGCCATCGTAGAGGTTGAGAAGTCACGGATGCCAAAAGAAGTTGAACTCAAAGTGGGTGTGGAGTTTAGAGGTCAGGCACCGGGAGGGGATAACTTTCCCGTCGTGATTAAAGAAGTGAAAGAAAAAACGGTGATGGTTGATTTTAATCATCCTCTGGCAGGGAAAGAACTTATTTTCGCCATCGAAGTCGTTTCTATTGATTGAAAACCTGCTCAAAGAGATTAAATAACACTTTCCCGGCCAGACAAGCTTATGCTATGATGCTCGGGCATTTGAATCGTGTGTGGTGAGTGTAGCTCAATGGTAGAGCACTGGTCTGTGGTTCCAGTGGTTGAGGGTTCGATTCCCTTCACTCACCCTTTTTTAAGGCAAGTCAAATGTCAGAAAAAACAATCAACGCAAAATCCGCCGCTCTGCTTGCTTTAGAGGCGAAAATGATTGCATCCGGTCGGGAAGTTTATAGCCTCGAACATTACATCCCTGAGGTGTTTTCCTACATCGAAAATGTGCTCTCATCAGAAACACCCGAACGTCTTCTTAACCGCACAGAACTTGAAACCTTTCATGCCCTGATCCGTGCCTACACAGGTGTCGAAAGACGAACGCTCGCTGATCGTCGAAAACAACCTAATGCCTCCGACCTAGAAAACAGGAGAAACGACAACCGCAGGTGGCAGGGAGAAGCAGGGCCTTTAAGCGATGCATAGCAACAAAGGCTTGTTCCTCGTTTTAGAGGCGTCAAACCCCTCCAGATACAAACCATAGTTCCCCGTAAAAAATACAAGCTGTAAAAAAACCATGCGCCCATAGCTCAGTTGGATAGAGTACTTGGCTTCGAACCAAGGGGTCGGGGGTTCGAATCCCTCTGGGCGCACCCTTTACCCTCCAGCCTTTCAAGGCTTCCTTTAAGATATGATTGAACTGAAAAAAAAGATCGCCGCTGCGCGATCTATAACGGTTTTAACGGGTGCGGGTATTTCCGCTGAGAGTGGGGTGCCGACTTTTCGGGGCACTGGTGGGCTTTGGAAAAACCACAGAGCGGAGGAATTAGCAACACCTGAAGCCTTTGAGCAGAACCCAAAACTGGTTTGGCAGTGGTATCAGTGGCGGAGAAAACTGCTTTCAACAAAAAAACCGAACGCAGGACATAGCGCATTGTTTGCCCTTGAGGCCACTAGGGAGAACTTCACACTCATTACTCAAAATGTGGATGGCCTGCATCAAGCGGCGGGAAGCCGCAAAGTGATCACGCTGCACGGTGATATCTGGAACTTGCGCTGCACGGACTGTGCTGAGGTTTTTGAAGACCGTTCTCTTGATTTAGCCCCGTTGCCAAAGTGCCCAAGCTGCCAGCACTTGCTCCGGCCTCACATCGTCTGGTTTGGCGAGTCACTCGATTCCGAAAAACTGACTGCTGCAATCAAGGCTTGTCGCTCATGTGAAATCATCTTGGTGATCGGGACTTCCGGCTTGGTTCAGCCCGCGGCTTCCTTTGCATCCATTGCAGGAGAAGCAGGTGCTATGGTGGTCGAGATCAATCCGAAACCCGCACTGGGTGATTGTGCAGACTTGGCCTTGGTGGGATCCGCCGCTGAAATACTGCCTCAGCTAATCGACTAAATGATTTGATTGGATCTGAATCAGGAGCGCTGCGTTCAGGAAGGGCCTTCAGAGGGGAGCTTTTCCGGGCCGCCCAGCTCGGCCATACCTTCGGGTTTGATGAAGGGGATGGAAACGGAGCGCGTTTTTCCTGAGCGAAAGAGGAGGGCGGCGATGCACCAGAAAATAACCACATTCAACAAAACCATGCTCATGGAATACGACATCGGAGGCGTGGCGGCCCAGGGCGTGGTATCCCGCATGACTTCTGTAATATGCCAGTCAAGCCGAACGGAAGAGCGAATATAGCCCATCAAAACCATCGTGGTTGAAATGAAGACGGCCAGAAAAAAGAGCGAGAATGCACCACTCGTCGGCAGTTTTCCCCACTGAATCGCGCCAAGCAATTTAGAACGCCTTAACATCATCCAATTGAGGATCATGCCGGATGCCAAGGCCATCATCGTGACAGAGAACTGGGGAAAGGCGAGTTTGACCCGAACATTTGCGGGAATGAAAAAGCCATAAACACCCACAAAGATGATGTAGGCTTCTGCAAGCACAAAGAGCGAGATGATCGCCAAATTACCCCAACGCGCCCATGAAACCATGATTTGTTTATTGCAACGTTGATAAATGAGGTAACAGATTCCAAAACTCAAGATCATTGTATTGATGGCCGTATTTTTCGCAGCCATCGTGCCGTAATAACCAACAACCGGATGCTGAGATCCTCCCATCGCCTTAAATTCCCCGCCGGTGGCAGGAAGTGTTCTGGGGGTAATCCAAACCAGGAAGGCGGCGCCAAGCAGCATCATCATATATTTCACCAAATGCCGGTAGCGGTCTGTGCCGTGCATACGTGAGGTACCCTGCCAAAGATAGTAGCTGACCGTCATGAAGATCAGTCCGATCAGCGTTGCCTGCATAATGAAGGGCCAACTCAATTCTCCCCCCATCAAGGTCACCCCCATGCGCTGACGATAGATAAAAATTTCCTTGGCAAACCAATATCCGGCAAAGGGGAGAATGAAGAGGTTGACGATGGCGACCATGATGGAAACATGACCCATCCAATCGTAGTGGGCTTTTTTGACCGGATCGTCTGTTGTTAGCATCTTAAAACCGGCATATGCGGCAATGACTGCACCGCTGAACATGATGCTTGCCAGAATGCGATGAATGTTGAGCGGATTCCAAAGGGCGGTATTGACCGCGTTCCAGATGTTGCCCAGGTAGCGTCCTTCGGCGTCAATGCCCGAAGGGGACATCATGAAGGCCATCAAGGCATTGGCCAGATAGATAATGACCAGTCCATTAAAGACGGTTGCCGCGCCGAGGAAGAGGTGGTAGCGTTTTTTTGTGCCACTCTGCCAGCGCTGCCAAGTGAGGGTGTAGCCATAGAGGAAGACGTTTTCCATGAAAAAGGCGATGCCGTACCAGTAATAAACCGGCTTGAATACGGTTGACATGTATTCAAAAAAATCTGCATAAAGAAAGATGAAGGCTGCAAGCAGCATGAAGCCGAAAATAATGGTCAGGGGGTAGAAAGGCAGGGCAAGTCGCATGAATTCACCCGCAAGGGCATCGTACTTTTTAGATCCTTCTGGATTGGCCTTTCGGGTGAAATAGCTGAAAAGCTCTAACATCCAGGCCATCATCGGCACACCGATAATGAAACTTCCGAGGAAAAAATGCTGTTGAATGATGATCCAAAGCACGGTGCGGTTGTCTGAAACCAAGCTTTCACCGTAGCTTTCCGGGTAAGTCAGCTTCGGAGCTGGTGGCCCCGAAATCACGCCTTCGACACCCAGGTAAATATCTGTTCCAGTGATCCCCTGAACTTCAGGCGAAGCAGGGCTATCCCCGTAAACCGGTAGAACACTTAGAAATATCGACAGGCAAAAAAAGAGGGCAAGCGCAGAAAGTCGCTTTGAGAACAGGGAGTCGAGACTATTTTGAAGCATCATGTAACAACCATTGAAAATGACCTGCTTTACCCGATAAGAAGAAGTCGAGGATCATACCGATGCACAGGACAGACTGTCAAGCATTCCCGCCATTGCAAGAAAGGGAAGTATCGGCGAATTATTTGACACAAATGAACCACCATGATAGATTCACGAGTTTACCTTAGGTGCTGAAAAATGACACTACGACAAACGTTAAAAGATGAATTGAAAGCGGGGATGCGGTCGCGTGATCGTGACCGTGTTTCGGTAATCCGCCTTTTATTCTCGACCATCAAAAATAAAGAAATTGAAAAAGGCCTCGGAGCGAGTCTAAGCGACGAAGAGATCTTAAAGGTGCTTGTTACAGCGGCCAAGCAACGCAAAGAATCCATTGAGCAGTTTTCGAAGGCTGGTCGCGACGAGCTGGCACAAAAAGAAGGTCGTGAACTAGAAATCCTACAAGGCTTTCTGCCCGAGCCACTCTCGGAAGCTGTTTTGAAGGAAAAAGTCGCGGCGGCAATTGCTGAAGCAGGTGCAAGCGAAATGCGTCAAATGGGTGCAGTGATGAAAATCCTGGTGCCACAATTGATGGGTCAGGCCGATGGCACCGTGCTGCGAAAACTGGTTCAAGCCGCTTTGCAGGGAGACAAATAATCCACTGTGATCTCACGTTCCAGACGGTTTTCTCCGCAGCTCATCGAAACAATTGAAGAGCGCTCTGACCTGCTCGCCATTGTTTCCGAGTATCTGACGCTAAAACGAAGCGGACAAAATTACAGTGGCCTCTGTCCCTTTCATCAGGAAAAAAGTCCCTCATTTTCCATCAATCCCGGCAAAAAGGTTTTTTATTGTTTCGGATGTGGCACGGGAGGAAACATCTTTCAGTTTATCGAAAAAATCGAAGGGCTTTCTTTTCCAGAAGTCATTGAACGACTTGCAGAAAGAGAAGGCATTGCCCTGCCAACTGAGGATCAAACACAGCAAAACAGCGGGCGCGGGCCTTCAAGCAGCGGTATCGACGAACTCTACAAGGTCAACGAAGCGGCAAGCGACTATTTTCATGACACCCTGCTCAATCAGGCTTCGGGAGCCGCTGCCCTTTCCTATTTAAAAGCGCGTGGCATTCAGGATGAAACTCTCCTGCGCTTCAAAATCGGTTTTGCCCTCCCGAACTGGGATGCGCTGACCTTGGAACTCGGCAAACGTTTTCAGGCCACTTTGCTTGAAAAAGCCGGGCTGGTTTCTCGCAAAAGCGGTGATCGCAGCACATCGACCCAGAGCCCTCGTTATTATGATCGCTTTCGGGGTCGCATTATTTTCCCCATCTCTAATGCCCGTGGCAAAGTGATTGCTTTTGGTGG
>CAZRYI010000092.1:0-2245 GCA_964604255.1 uncultured Nitrospirota bacterium | reverse complement strand
ACAGAATCCCACCTCCGCTTGATTCGCCGTGTGACTGAAAAACTGATCCTGGTGTTTGATGGAGACCCCGCCGGTATTCGCGCAGCACTTCGGGCCGCTCCTCTGCTCATTACTTCGGCAATGCCCACTAAAATTGTTTCACTTCCAGCAGGTTTAGACCCTGATAGCTTGATCCGACAGCAGGGAAAAACAGGCTTTTTGACTGTGATTGAAACAGGGAGACCCGTCATCGATTTTGCAATTTTTCACACTGTAAAGTCGGTACAGATTCAGAGCGCCGAAGGGAAAATGACGGTCATTAAAGAAATTTTCCCCCTGATTGACCGACTGCAATCCCCCGTGGAAAAGAGCCACTACCTGATCCTGCTTTCTGAACAGCTCCAAGTCAGGGAAGAGGACATGCGCAAACAATATATTGCCCACTCCAAAAAAGGTCGTCCCGATTTTCGCACCAAAAAAACATCGCCGATTTCAGAAAAAACAGAACAGTTCCCGCAGGACCAGGAAAGCATTCTCAAACTGCTTCTGCAAGAGCAGCTGGACCCGGAGGACTTAAACGGCGAGCTTGATCTGGCAGATTTTACCCACCCGGCAATCAAGACACTTGTTTCTAATTATTGGAATACGCAAGAAGCTTTGTGGCATTCACCCGAACACCGGATTACAAGTCAGGATGAAAAAATTCGGGCTTTATTGAGCCGACTGTCGGTTTCGGAAATTGATCAAACACAAGTCGAACAGATTCGAGGCGACTGTGTTTGTCGACTCCACGAAAAACGTCTGGATCGAGAGCGAGCCGCCCTGGCTTTAGAACTAAAACAACTGGGTAAAACAGGCAATGACGAGGCCACGCGTGAACTCTTAAGGAGAAGTCTTAACTTAAAAAAAGCGTCGAGCCATCTACGGACCGGCACAGTGATTGCGGGCACATAAAGAGCGCATGACGCGTGAAATAAATGACAGAAAATATGGGGACGCAGATTTTTTGCGAGGCCCTCAGGATGGGCTCAAAAAATAGATAAAAATTGAGTCCACCCTTAGACCGGAGGTTTCATGGCGAAAGAAGAAAAACTAGAAGAAGTTAAACAACTGATCAACATTGGAAAGGAAAAGGGCTTCCTGACCTATGAAGAACTCAACAATGCCCTGCCCGTCGATCTTCTGACTTCGGAGCAAATCGATAGCATCATGGTCATGTTCGGAGAAATGGACATTGAAGTGATTGATGCCGAAGATGCCGAAAGCTTTCAGCGCACACCTTCCGATTCAGAGGGTGATGATCAGATTACTCTGACATCGGACGGCCGGGACTCATCTTCTGATGATGAAAGCAAAGAAATCGATTTAAGCCCCGGCACCGTCGGTCGAACAGATGATCCCGTCCGGCTCTATTTAAAAGAAATCGGTACCGTTCCGCTGCTTTCAAGAGAAGGCGAGACGACCATCGCGAAGAAAATTGAAGTCGGAAAATGGGATATCTCCAGTACGATTTATGGAATGCCCATGGCGGTCTACGAAGTGCTTAAAATTGGTGAAGCGCTCAAAGCGGATGAGATCCTCATTGAAAAAGTCGTGATCATTCCCGAAGAAGATTTTGAAACGGTTGCCCCTGACAAAGAAGAGATCAAAGAAAAAACGCTCAAAACAATGACGCAGATTAAGACACGTCTGCGCGACTACTTAAAAGTCATTGAGCAATGTAATCGCTCCAGTCGAACGGAAAAGTCAACAGCACTTGCCGAAGAAAAGCTGGAGAAAGCGAAGAAAAAAGTCATTTCCAAAATCGAGTCCCTGGCTTTTCCCCCGGCGACATTGAATACCTTGGTCGAAAAACTGCGTTTGATGGGCAGCACCATTGTGCAAGCGGAACGGGAGATCGCCTACTGCAAGAAAAAAGTTGTGGCAAAAGACGAAATCAGCGCCTTTTTTACCAAGGTCAAGCGGGATGAAGACGAGATGCGTAAAGCCGAGCGCAGACTGAAAATGAAATCAGAGCGCATCTTGAAATTTGAGAAATCCTATCGCGAAGCGCGCAGACGTATTCTTGAAGTCGAAGAAGAAGGCATGATGTTAACTTCGAACTTGAAGGAATCGATTCGACAGCTATTCCGCGCGGAACAACGGGTTAAATATGCAAAAAGCGAACTGGTGGAAGCCAACCTGAGACTGGTGGTCAGCATCGCAAAAAAATACACCAATCGCGGTCTTCAATTTCTTGATCTGATTCAAGAGGGCAACATCGGCC
>CAZRYI010000091.1:0-7619 GCA_964604255.1 uncultured Nitrospirota bacterium | reverse complement strand
CTGCGGCCTTGTCGGACATCTTTTTCATGTTGGCGTATCCTGGTTTGCTCGGCTGCAATATTCGCTGAAGGCATTTTTTTCGCGTTTGAGATGCTGCTGACCTGGGCATTGATGTCTTTTTTGTGTAGCGCTGAGACATGATCAAATATATTGGTAATTTGCGGCAACACTTCGACCACGAGCACACTCAACGACGATTTTTCCGGCAAACCGAATAACTTCAACCATTGACTGATTTCTTCATTTGTCCAGACTGCCGTTCCGTATTTTTTGCCATCTTTATTTTTTTTGTTGAAGTCCACCAATTTGTAGATCGGAGAAAATTTTGCGTAACTTATTTCATCTTTGAAGTTTTTGATGGTGACATTTTTCAGTGTACGTAATTGCAAGTCATCGTAGCGGGCAAAGCGGTTGACCTCCGGTTCGGGCTCAACCTGCACACGCCAATCTAATTGTTTGTCATCCAGCAAAATATTGCGGAAATCCTGGTTATCGGCCTGACGCACCTGCGCGTAAAGCAAACACCAAAGTTCGGTACGCGGCGGGTCAGCAGTCACATCTTTCCCATTAAAAACAGCGGCGGCATAGGGCGCGACCACCCATAGTTTTTTCTCGTCCCGATTAACAGCACAGGTGAGGGTGGGTGCCGGTTGTTGAATGCCCGTCGCCCGCAATCGTCGGCCAAATCGTCCCTGTGCTGTAGACCAGACCATCTCTTCCGTGTCTTTATTTCGGAGGTGTCCCAAGCGAAATTCGTAGGTAAAAAACCCAAACATTTCGTCGGACTCCGCATGTAAACCGGGCGGCAAAGGCAATATATAGTGGTGGTCACTGTCCGTTGCTTTGGTCATTTGCTGCATCGCATTCAAACCGGCGAGTTGGTTTGTGCCGCCGGGGATGATGGTTCTGATCTCTTCAGAAGGGAGGGGAAGCGATGGCTCTTGCGGGGCAATGAGCAATTCGGGATGGTTGTTGCTGATGAGCTGGTCGGGCGCGTAGGCCAACATGCGGGCAAAATACGTGTCATTAGGGTCTCTGACCGCTTCCTCAAATTCGACCCAGAGAAATCGTTGCCTTGGTTCAGTGGCCGAATATTTTTGATTACGTTGGTAGGGCGAAAGCGCGATGCCCGCAGATTTAATGGTCGGGATCTGAGAAGGCGTGGTGGTGATGGGCAGGGTAATGTCGATTATTTCGGGCGAGTCTGTGTCTTCGGCATGACCTGCTTTGAAATGGCTTGTCACACGATAATTCACTTCAATGGTGTCGGGAAAACGGGTTTCATCTTGATTGGGTGCGTCCTGCATACGTTCAGTTTTTGGCTCAACCGCATCAATAAAAACCAGTCGGGTATAGTTACGCTTTGAATTTTCCAAAATTTCAAAAGAGGCAATGGGTCGGACTTCAATGTCACCAACAATGCTCACTTTCGTTTCGGTTTCCTGGTCATCCTGCGTGAATCTCAAAGTACGTTCGATTACAAAAGCGCGATCTGCGAGGGCGTTCCAAGTCCAATCACGATCAATAGTAAGTTGAACAACGCAAAGCCAATGATTTGATAAATCGCCTTTTGACGAAAAGGTCAGTGAGCTATTGTCCGGTGCCAAGGTGTGCCGAATACGGCTTGAACAACCAAATTGAATTCGCTCCCCTTTTTCCCCAACCAGGGTCAAACCCGTATTTTCTAAATCAAGTTGTTTTGCCAAACGCTGCACCATGTCCGGCGGTCTTTGCACTGATTTACCAAAGAGCATTGTGCTGACTCTGCCGTCGGCGATATTGGGCGGATCGGGCTGCAAAAAGATGCCCTGCAAACGTTGCGCTTCAGCGGAGTCGATAAACAAATCCCTTTCGTCATGCGATTCCTGATAAAGCAGTACTTCCAGAATCGGTCCGTATCGGCTGTCACGATTGTGCTCGGCTTCATCAAGCGCACCATAATATGCTGCATTATCGTCTTTTTCTTCACAGACGGCGCGAAGGGTCAGTCGCACGGCGCGGGCCGTCGGCAGCACAATCTCTGCAAGTGCATCCATGTCATTCGACAGTGCAAAATCGGCTTCGATGTTGGTTTCAGCGCCGGTATGAAGCACCTTCAGATCTTGATAAATCACCGGAATATGCAGCGCACTGCCATAATCATCGTCAGTGAGAATCTCGGGAAAGGAACGGACGGTTGTGTAGAGATGCACATAATTATCCTTGCCGGAAATGCTCAGCAAGTTGTCTAATTTAAGTGTCTCAACTTCCACCGTGATTTCAATGCGATTGACATCAGGATCTGGAATCCCGAAGGCCTCCACCCCTGCCATTGCCAGTGAGGCCTCCCGCAAACGTGTCACAGGTTCCTCGTATTTTCCGGTGTAAACCACTGCGGGATAACCCAGTAAGGGGCGATGAAGCATCAGATGATCGGGGTGATTTAATGTATCGGTATTGGTCGGAAGATCTTCCAGAACCACTTGATTGGGTGCAACATAACGCTTGAAGGCACAGTGGCCGATGGACGAAGGGCTTTCTAAGGTGGGGCTTGCACTTAAGTTCGCGCCGCCGCCACTCAAGTCTCGCAGCCGTACACGAAAATCATATTGCCTCCCGTAGCGCAAAACCGTGTTCAGGGCTGCGGGGGCATAAATTTGATTGAGTTGATTAAGTTGATTTTGGGCAGGGTCTGTGACACCCGTGAGCGCATCGGGCTTCAAATCTTCGGCGTTGTTTTGATAGACATGCGCTGCATCCGAGTCTGGAAGGATAATACTGTGGCCCTGCCAATTCCCGAAATACATCGGGAGCCAGTAAGTACCGTTTTGATTCCCATCTAACTGCGCCGGATAAACCTGATAGGGTAACTCCCCCTCAAATGTTCCCAGGTCGATGGGGCGATTAGCGGCATCCGGCAGGCTGAGTGACGTGAGGCTTGAAACCGCCACCAAGGATTCCCAGGGATTCACGGGGTTTGCCGTTTCGCGCACATCCAGCGCATACCCAAAAACCCCTAGCGGTGCATCCAGTCGTTTGCTGGGATTGGAGACGGAACTGTCCGCTGACAATTGACGCAGGTACCAGATTAAAATCTGCTCATCATCGAAGCCAAAACGAATGCCCGTCTCTTTAACAGGATGACCACTGATATTTTCTTCTTCCAGCAAGAGGCGACTGCGGGGCTGGGTGGCATGGACAATTTTCCCGAAACCATCATCGTATGTTGCCGCTTCAATAAAAAGCGCGTCGAAATTACCATCCGGTGCCGGATCAGGGTCTCCCGCATTTGCCTTAAAGAGCACGGGAAAGAGCTGGGGTGCAAACAAGGGTCTGGCTGTGCCGGGTGTAAGCGCCGGAATACGGGCTGCGTAGGGTCGCATAAATTCGGGATCGGCTTGCTGTTCTGCCCGATAGTCGCTGTCATCGCTCAGAGCAATATAAAGCCAGCCGCCATCTGGAAAATGGGACGCGTCAATCGTGAAGGAGCTGGTATAAATCATTTTCAACTCACGGGCCAGCACGGGCTGGCGCAAAGCATAAGCGAACACTTTTCCCCAACTGATCTCTTCTGGACTTCGCTGAAAACCCGCGACTTTTCCTGCGTTGCGAACGGCACAATGATAGGCATCGTCTGTGACGGCCGCTCGTGTGCGCGGCGTGGTGAAATTGAATTGATTGCGATAACTCAGCGGTAGATATTTTTTGACGGGAAAGCCCCCTGTGAGGGCATCCTCAGCTTTATCTCCGCTGTTGTTAATAAGGGGGTTCGTATTGATTTGATTGAGATTTGTGATATGAAAATGCCCTGCCAAGGCAGTGAAAAGTGAGCGTGTATTATTTGGCTGAGATGTTGTTAAGGGAATGATGTCATCCGCAGAATGATTGTTTGGAAAAGCAGCTAAACTGCTAACGATGTGGGCCTCAAAAGAAAGCGCTGCGTCTGCAAATGCGGCGGTGTCCGGCTGATTGAGGGCAGGGCTTAAGGGATTCTGATCCCGTGGCAACATGACCATGTTGACCGTCAATGTTTCCCCGTCAAAATTTTGTGGAAAGGTGAGCAGCGAAAATCTTCGCGTTTGTTCCATCTTGCTTTCCTCCGTAGTTGTTATCGGGCTGTCTTCGGGAAACGCCGATTAAGTGAGCTGTCTGCTCTCTTCCCAAGACTCGCTAAAACTAATATCAATGACCCAAAAAATACTGATATCCAAACCGAAAGTGACTTGTGCAATCATGTCCGTGCGTTTAGCAACGGTGTCACGCGAAATGCTGCCTTTTGCTTCAATCGTAATGGTAATCGCAAGTAATCCCCCTAAGATCGTCGCTGTGCCTTGAAACAACATAAAGGCAGAAACAACCACCTTCGTTTCATCCGTATAGATTTCGATGCCCACCATGTAGAGCACGCTGACATTGCCGGCAACAGGCAGGCCCACCACAATTTGCGCACCAAAACCGAACTTCATTCTGAGTGATGGACCGACCTTCGTATCCGCAGCGATGGTCAAATCCACCTGACCGACCGCATAGATCGTGACCGCAGAAAGTGACACGCACATGACCGAAAACCTACCGTAGAACCCTAGGAAGGCACCCGCTGTCGGCAGGAGTTGGGGCGAACCATCTGACACTTTGAGGGCGGCATTAAAATAGACCCCCAATTTCAAACCGGCTTCGAGTTTAAAGGGCGTAATCGGATCGTTGTATACCGGCAGGGGCATGGGGAATCGCACCACAGGAATTTCTTTTGAGGCTTCCAGTTTATATTCCCAAGTCCCTGCTTTGTTGCTCATGGCAAGTTTCAGACCGCGTTCAAAGGCATCTGCGTAGTCTTCTCCCTGCAAGAGTTGAAGGATTTCCAGGATGTCAATGACAGGTTGCAACTCGGAAGAAAATTCGATTTCCGGGCGAGGGAAGGAAGAGCCGGGGGTATCGCTGCCATATTCCGCACCAGAACCTTTTTTGGCATCCCAGTTCCCCTTAATACTCATCAGGCGCGATATTGGACCCAGATCGGTCACGATGGCCAGGTTGCTCATGCGACTTTTCCATTGCTCGGCAAGATCGTCGGTAAAGGAATTCACATCAAAATCAAGTGTGCCGCTTTTTGTCCCTTGCTTCGGTTTATCGGCCTTATATTCAATATAAATTTTGAATGCGCCGCCCAGTTCAAGCAGCACCCACTCCGTTTGAGGCAAGTCAAAGGTTGCAACACCGCGAAGCAGTTTGTAGCCTTCTTTTTTGACTGCGGCAACGGTGTCGTTGATCTTCATAATTTCAAGGACTTGTGTGCCACCATCCGTCAAAACATTCTGGACAAACTCCGTCCCGTTTTCATAGAGAGAAATTGCATCACCAAAATCGGTCTCGGCCTGAGCAATGTTGGGAAAGATGGCTTTTGAGTTGGCAATGCGGAAACCATCCGCAAATAAGGGAGGCGTCTTACTCAGTAGTTTGTCCAGACCTTGTTGGAAGGCGGGAGTGAGAAAGAGGGCCTTTTGTGTATCGGTGGTTTGCAGGAAGCCGTAGTTGATGCTGTCGTCTACCGGATTGCGCAGCAGCTCACTTGGATTTGCGATACGCAGCAGGGCGTCTTCCGGCTTGGGATCCGGCACCAGCTTGCCATTTTGTTTGATCAGTTTTCCAATGCGAACGAGCGGCACACTCAATTCCGCTGGCACCGGGTTGACTTCTCCCGTGCCATATTGATGTTTCACCATGCTCCAGGAGCCGTCTTTTGGCAGCAATACGCTGCCCCGAGAAGAAACACAAAAAACGGGGTCAGTCCCGTTTTCATCAAAAGCATTACTGATATCGAACTGGTTCAAGCGCATTTCTTGCCCGCTCTCGCCGATATCCACCACACAGTCCATCGGGCCGCCAATGCTGCCCAACTGGCGATTGATCATCTTACGGAAAACCTCTTTGGTGACGGGAATGCCGCGTGGCGCGATTTGCACAAAACCTAAAACCCCTTTGGAGGGAACCAGTTTTTTCTGAAGGCCTCCCAGTTTTTTGCTGACAAAACCGCTGATGACATTTTCAATTTCGACATCTGCATCAAAGAACACCGGCTGAAGCTCAAAGTCGAAACTTGTGCCAGCGGGATTAGGTATTTCTTCACCCGCTGCGTTAATGATTGGCTCATTTGGCGGGACGAACATGCTTCCGGTAAAGGGGAGAATCTCTTCGGTATTGCGAATGTCCTGGACATTGAAAAGCCCTTTCACCACGCCAGGGTGAATGTCATAGTTTGCATTCCGTCCCTTCGGCACAAGCTTGCCATTTTCCAGTTCATACACATAGTAGGTAAAGTCGAATTCACCATCACTTTCCGCTTTCCAGCCACTATCAAATCGGTAGACATAATTGCTTGAAGTCCGAAACAGGGTAATCGTTCGCACCACTTTAATGGCCCAGGGATAGAGCACGCTTTTGACTTGAATCACTTCGTGCGCGCATCGTCCCAGGAAAATATCAAACTTGGCCTGGCTGGTTTCCGCCATCGCGGCTTTGGGATTCAACCAATTACTGAAGCTGCTTGCCCCGTAACCGCTCAGATCAATGCGTTCCAGCGGCACACCACGATCCCGGATCCACTGAAAAGGCTGCAAGAGCCATTCATTGTTGAAAATTTTGGTCACATCTGCGCCCAGCGTACTGTCGCCTGTTGGATTGCCCCACATGTCCAGAATATTATTCGTTTGAAGGGTGCTGCCCATGAACATGTCGCTCTCGCCTTCGCGCAGGGCTTCGCCACCATCTAATTCCAATTGCCGCGCACCTTTGACATTGTTTGGAAAATTCTTCCAGTTCAGGCTGAGCTTTGCGCCGGGTCGTTCTTCACCTTGATAAGTGTATTTTTTTTGAAGCAGGCTGAGCGCCCGCATACCAAAGGGCAGGGTAAAGGACGAAAGCGCTGCAAACTTGTCCTGGTTTTCATATTGATCGACGATGAAATCGGTCAGAGGAATAGGTGCCAGTGCGATTTGCTTGGCACTGTTATTCAGCAGCCGCATCGGGCCACCATCATCCGGGTAATAGTTTGGGCCTAAATCAGGATCACCGCTATTGGGTAACTGAGGCGGTGAGAGATTCAAGACGGGCTCCCATGAAATCTGAGGCACCGTGAAGGTTCTCACATTCATGCCGGGGCTGACCACATCCATGCCCTGGACACGCAGTGAAAAGTGCTGCACGTTCAGCGGGGTATTTGTGTTATTGACGGGTGCGAGCGTGGGCAGCATTGCCATGCGCCGATGATTAAAAACGCTGAAACTGATGCCCAGCAGGTCAGCATTGGTACTGACATCCAGCAGTGAAAAATAGTCATCCGTGAAACGGCTGGAGATGCGATCCCAAACCGCTCCGTAATCGGGCAGACCTTTTGATTGCCGCCCCGTCGTACTTGTTTCTTTCTCAAGATAGCCCTGAGGCTGGTCATCCACATCGGCAACCAGGCTGTCGAAATTAAAACCCTCCTGGGGTGCTTCCGCTGTGGGCATTTGAAACTGATTCTGTAGCGGCGCAAAATGAAAAGACACTGCCACCTTGTCTGTTTCCTCTGGGGCGGGCTGCCATTGTATCAGCGAAACCAGCCATTGCCAGATCGTTTGATTGCCGAATTTTCCCCTGCCAAC
>CAZRYI010000090.1:4223-7646 GCA_964604255.1 uncultured Nitrospirota bacterium | reverse complement strand
AAAATAAACGACTCAATGGAGGTCTATATGGGAATCAATAAAGAGCTACTTGAAATTTTGGCCTGCCCGAAATGTAAGGGGGAGATTCAATTAAACGAAGCGGGAGATGGCCTGAGTTGCTCGGCCTGTGCCTTGCTCTATCCGATTCGTGAGGACATTCCGATCATGTTGATCGACGAGGCATTGCCTTTAGCAAAGGCTTAAGCTTAACTCTTGGAAGCCTTCAAGCTGGACATAAAGTCATCCAGCTTTTGAATCACCTCTTCTGTTTTGATGAGATGCATGGTTTTCGGGTCGCGTACCCGTGTACCCCAGGGAATGTCATCGACCTCTTTTTTCAGGAAGGTGCTGACCGCCTCCGGGTATTTGTTCACAAGCCACTTTTCACTCAAATAGGCACGGGCTCTGCCGGGGTTGGTGGTGGCATAAAGTCCGATCACGGGGGTGCCGACCGCAGTAGCCATGTGAGCTGGGCCGGAATCAGGTGCAAGCAAAACGGTACCGCGTTTTAAGAGGGCGAGTAGCGTCGGCAGGTCGGTTTTTCCGATGAGGTTAGTGATGTCGCAGGATGTTTTGCTGCAAATCGCCTCGCCGTATTCCTGCTCAATTGGCGTTGGCCCGCCGGTCAGCACAATGCGCATATCGTGGTTCCTTGCCGCTGCTTCGGCGACAGCGGCATAACCTTCAGTTGTCCAATTGCGGTCATTTCGGAAGCGGGCATTGGCGCAGGGGGAGATGATAAGGGTCGGCTGTGTGCCGGGGAGCATTTGTTGTGCAAGGGCCTCTACTTTTTCCGGGATGGGGATATCCCAGCGCAATAGTCGCTCCTGAATACCGAGGGCTTCGAGAAAACCGAAGAAACCTTCGAGCACATGCTGATGTGGCTTGGCAGCAATTTGATGAGATGTGAAGTAGCTTTGATTGTCCTTGGCGCGCTTTTTATCAAAACCCAGTCGGATGTTAGTGGGAATCAGTAGGCTGATCATGTTGGCCCGCATGGAAGTTTGCATGTGTAGCAGCAAGTCGAAGTGTTTGCCTCGCAACTCCCGGCGAAGTTGTGCATAAGCGGCCCAACCCGCAGATTTATCAAAAATGATGAACGAGATGCCAGGAATTTTCCCCAGCAATGCTGCCTCTGTTTTTCCAATAATCCAGCACAGCTCTGTTTGTGGCCAGTGTTTTTGCAATGTACGCACTATGGTAAGTGCATGGCAGACATCGCCGATGGCTGAAAGCCTCAGCAGACAAATTGAACGTGGCGCTTCAGAAAGAGGGAGTTTTTTCGGGTGAGTCCGTCCTACAAACAGCTTGGGAAACAGCATATTTTATACGACCCTGAGATGATCGGGCCTGAACTTGTTGAGACGCCGTTTTTTGATCCTGCGTTTTGGCGACAGCGTCAGGCCCTGGTCGGGCAGGCACTTGGGCGAGGAACGACCTACTTTGTTCAGGACGGCAGCAATATTTATGCGCTGCGCCATTATCGCCGAGGTGGGATGCTTGCCAACTGGGTGAGTGATCGCTATTGCTGGACGGGCCTGATTCGTACACGTCCCTGGCAGGAATGGCATCTTTTGAAAACCATGTTTGATGCCGGTTTGCCGGTGCCGCGTCCGGTTGCAGCACGAGTGGTACGGCAATGCTGCTCTTACTCTGCTGACTTGATGACCTTGCTGCTGCCCGATTGCCGCTCTCTTGCAGATCGGCTTGCAGAGTCTTCTTTGTCCCCCAAGCTTTGGGCGGAAATTGGCGCGACGATTCGTCGTTTTCATGATGCGGGCATTGATCATGCCGATCTGAACGCCCACAACATTCTCTTGCAGGAGGGGGACAGCGTTTATCTCATTGACTTTGATAAAGGGCGACAGCGTGTCGCGGCGGCGTCCTGGAAACAAGGCAACCTTTCCCGTTTTCATCGCTCTCTGATGAAGATCGCCCGCCATGGATTGCATCCGACTTTTTCTGATGCGGATTGGCAAGTTTTTCTTAAGGCTTACGAGCGGCTGAAATAAGCAGTCATCATGCAAAGTCTTCATGGCGGGCACTATATCGCAAAAGTGCTTTAGCTGGATAGCCTGAAGCCATCCTCCCAAATGAACCATCCTTCCTGGGTGCATCTGAAACGGCTCTGGAAATCTTGATAGAAGTTTTTCCCTATGCTAAACTTTCCCCCTATTTTTTTAGGGAGAGACTGTGCTGGCATCCAAGACCGAAGAGCGACTTGTTGCTCGGATTCAAAAATTGAAAGAAGAGCGGCAGGCCATTATTCTCGCCCACAACTATCAAGTCGGTGAAATTCAGGATGTCGCTGACTTTTTAGGAGATTCTCTGGAGCTGTCTCAAAAGGCAGCGCAAACCGATGCAAAAGTCATTGTGTTTTGCGGTGTGCATTTTATGGCAGAAACCGCCGCCATTCTTTGTCCCGATCAAACGGTTTTGCTGCCCGATTTAGCGGCAGGTTGCGGCATGTCAGAGATGATTACGGCAGCCGATGTTCGCACTCTTAAAGCAAAACACCCCGATGCAGTCGTGGTCTGTTATGTGAACTCAAGTGCAGAGGTCAAGGCTGAATCAGATATCTGCTGCACCTCATCCAACGCCGCAAATGTTGTGCGATCCATCCCGGAAGATCGGGAAGTCATTTTTATTCCTGATCAATACCTGGGGGACTATGTGACCCGTCAGACCGGACGCGAATTGATTCTGTTTAACGGTTATTGCCCAACACATTTCCGCATCATGACTTCAGAAATGCTCACAAGCAAAGCGGCCCATCCCGATGCACTGGTGCTCGCCCATCCCGAATGCACACCGGAAGTCAGTGCGCTTGCAGACGAGGTACTTTCTACCAGCGGCATCTGTCTCGCATCTCAAAAAACAAAAAGTTCCCAAGTAATTGTTGCAACAGAAACCGGCATTCTGCATCGCCTCAAAAAAGAAAACCCTGAAAAAGAGTTTATCCCCGCCTGCCAATGGTGTGACTGTTCTCACATGAAGGTCAATAATCTGGAAAAGCTGCTCTGGTCGCTGGAAGAAATGCAACATCCGGTCGTCGTAGAGGAGTCCATCCGGCTGCGTGCCTTAGGTGCCATTGACCGTATGTTGGAAATTGGCCGATAAGCCTCCCCTGATTCATGTCGATTGAAATACCGATAAAATCCAGCGACACCGATCTGTCTTATTTCGACTACGCACTTGATCCGGCATTGATTGCAACCGCACCTTTGGCAGATCGAGATCAATCCCGTTTGCTGGTCTATGATCGTAAAACACAAAAAATTGCCCATCGCCGCTTCGACGCCCTGATCGACTATCTCAAGCCTTCCGACCTGCTGGTTGTCAATGATACCCGCGTCTTTCCGGCTCGACTGCGTGTGCTCAACGAAGCGGGAAAAGAGATCGAACTCTTGTTTTTGAAGCCCC
>CAZRYI010000090.1:2606-4123 GCA_964604255.1 uncultured Nitrospirota bacterium | reverse complement strand
AACGCATGGAAGTGAAACCTTAGATGACAGTCGCTACCAAACCCTTTACGCCACGCATTGGGGTTCTGCCGCCGCGCCCACTGCCGGTCTTCACTTTTCAAAAGCACTGATGGCGCGAATTAAAAACAAGGGAATACAACAGCTCGCAAGTACTTTGCACATCGGTCTTGATACTTTCCAGCCAATTCGCTCGGAATCCCTCTCTGAGCATAAAATGCACCAGGAATGGTTTGAAGTTTCTGAAAAAACGGCGGCGGCAATCAATAGAACACGGCAAGGCCAGGGCCGTGTTGTTGCGGTCGGTACAACCGTGACACGCGCTTTGGAAAGTGCCGCTGCCGACAGTTCAGAAAAAGACCCAATAGTCAGGGCGATGGCAGGCAACACCGATCTCTTTATCCGACCGGGTTATGCCTTTAAGGGCATTGACGCGCTCGTTACAAATTTTCATTTGCCGAAATCCACCCTGCTGGTCATGATCTCTGCTTTTGCCGGGGCAGAAGCCGTGAAAAAAATCTACCAGGAGGCGATTGCACAGCGCTATCGTTTTTACAGCTACGGCGACGCCATGCTCATCCTCTGATTTGAGAAGACAACACTTCTTCTTTATTTAAACGAGACGATCTATTATAGTGACGACCGCGACATTTAGATCCAGCAAACGGTTAAAGCAGGAGGACGATTTTTATGGCGGTCGAAGATGATAAAGAAGAAAAAAGTGAGGCCCTGGAAGAGATGAAAGACCCTGAAGATGCGCCTGAGCAGGAGGACGATGACGGTCTGCCACCTGAAAAAACCCCACCCAATAAGGCGCTGATTGCAGTCTTAAGCCTTGCCGTCTTTTTTGCCCTCTTCATGTTATTCAAAGGAGAAGACGAGCCGCCTCAGCAAGTTGCGGTTGAAGACCCGAGCATTACGATACCCGCTCCTGAAGAAAATCAATCCGTCATTTCCCTGCCCAGAGAAGAAGCTTTTGAAGGGGCAATCATTGAAGAACCTCCGGCGGGTGAAATTCTCATTGAATCCGACGAAAGACAGATTGAGCCAATCGCGCCAAGTGAAGCCCCCGCAGTCTCGATTCCAGAAAAAGAACTCGCCTTT
Source organism: uncultured Nitrospirota bacterium (assembly GCA_964604255.1). Classification (GTDB taxonomy): domain Bacteria; phylum Nitrospirota; class Nitrospiria; order SBBL01; family JAADHI01; genus JAJDBU01. The sequence goes on along the minus strand of CAZRYI010000090.1, from coordinate 3,022 downwards.
TTTGAGGCCCTGAAAAAGAACAAAGAAAATCGTCCCGCGACACCCGAACAGGATGCACAGCTTTCTCAAAAAGCAGAAATAACGCCTCCAGGACCGATACAAAAACCGACTCCCCCACCAAAACCTGTCGTCAAAACCACGCCCAAGCCGAAGCCCAAAAAAGTGGTCAAAAGCAAAAAAGTCGAAGCCTCACCGGACTTCCCTTTTACGATCCAGCTCGGCGCTTTTAAAAGTGAAAGCATGGCCAGTACGTTGTCCGCCCGCCTTAAAAAAAGTGGTTATGACGCCTATATTTTAGCAGTGAGATCCGATCTTTTCCGAGTGCGTGTCGGTGTATTCAGCAGCCGCAGCGAAGCAAAGGCCCTCGCCAAACAAATCAAATCCTCCGATCGCCTGGATTCTTTTATTGTAAAAAG
>CAZRYI010000090.1:0-2506 GCA_964604255.1 uncultured Nitrospirota bacterium | reverse complement strand
TAAAAAAGCTGAACTCTTTTAATTTTTGCGCTGTGTTGTAGTACCATCATCGCTGTGTTGAGACGTTGCAGTCGGATGTTTCGACCGCGGATTTTTGCGGTGTCGTTGGTTGGAAAGGCTTCCGAACGGATTTCCCTTTGAATTTTAGTGAGATGTTTGTAAATATCCTTGTAATTCGCAACTTCAAAACTTTTCAATACCAGGGGATTGATGAACTTAAAGCCATCGGCAACCTCTATGGCAAAGGCTTTCAGCCCTTTTCCTCCTACTTGTCCACCTGACATCCTTTGCCTCCCTACAAACTAAAAGATATCGGACAAGCGGATAACTGTCAAAAGCTCTTCATGCCCGAAGGGCTTTTTTCAAAGACCCTCCCCCACTACGAATATCGTCCCGCACAGCTCACAATGGCCAAAGCTGTCGGTGAAGCCCTGGAGCAACGATCAACACTTTTGGTTGAAGCCGCCACGGGAACAGGAAAGACCTGGGCCTATCTCATCCCCGCCATTCTGAGTGGCCTTAAGGTCATCATTTCGACCGGCACCCTCACCCTGCAAGACCAGCTTTTTTCCAAAGACCTGCCCTTTTTAGCCAAATCACTGCCGCTACCCTTCAACTATGCCATGATGAAGGGCAAGTCCAACTACCTCTGCCTCTATCGTTTTTCGCAAAGCTTTCAACAGACAAGTTTAAGCGGTTTTAGCCACCTCGAAAGCTCCAAACACCTTCAAGTGATTCGCAAGTGGGCTGAACGCACAAAGTCGGGTGATCGTGCCGAAATCGCAGACATCCCCGAAAGCTCCCTCGCCTGGCAGGAAGTCTCGGTGAAATCCGACGCCTGTCTCGGCGGCCAATGCCCCGATTACGAGCGTTGTTACCTCACCCGCATGAAACAGGAAGCGGCAGCAGCCGACATTGTCGTCGTCAATCATCATCTCTTTTTTGCTGATCTTGCGGTAAAAGAGGGGGGCTACGGCGAAGTATTACCCCGATACAAAGCCGTTGTTTTTGATGAAGCCCACCTGCTGGAAGAAGTCGCCACACAATATTTCGGTATTTCCTTCAGTTCATATCGTATTGAGGATTTCATTCGAGATGCGATCAGGGAATTCCGTTACAGCCGGATCAAGGGGAGCGATTACCAGGCGCAATGCAAGGCGATCCTGCTTTATGCAAACATTTTCTTCCGACATTTTAAGCGGGGCGGAGATCGCTTTCGGCTGCGTGCGCTCGATTTTTCGCCACAAGCACTGGCTGCTGGTGCCGACCTCAAACAAGCCCTTGAGCGCCTGAATCGTTTGATCGACAAACACCGCTTGCAAAGTGACGCCGTTGCCCATCTCTCAGACCGTGTTGAGATCCTCTTGGCCGAACTCAGTTGTTTTCTAAAAGAAAATCGAGAAGAAGAGCGCTACATCTATTGGGCCGAGCAGAGAAGAAACACCACCTTTCTCCACACTTCGCCGCTTGATGTCTCGACGATTTTGGAAGAAGGGCTTTTTAAAGGGGAGATCCCGATGATTTTAACCTCGGCCACGCTTTCAGCCAGTGGAAAGTTCGACTTCATGAAAGAACGGCTCGGCATCAAAGAGTCGGAGGAAGTGCTGCTGGACACGGTTTTTGATTATGCAAAGCAGAGCCTTTTTTATCTGCCGAAACACCTGCCAAATCCCTCCGACCCACAATTTACATCTGCCATTTCAGATGAAATTGTCAAAATTTTAGAAGCGAGTCGTGGCAGAGCTTTTCTGCTCTTCACCTCCTGGAGAAACCTTGAAGCCGTTTATCAAAATATTGCAAAGCGTCTGCCCTATCCACTTTTAAAACAAGGTGAACAACCGAAACACATTCTGATTGAGCGCTTCAAAAAAGACATTTCATCCGTACTTTTCGGCACAAGCAGTTTTTGGCAGGGGGTGGATGTGGAAGGCCCCGCTCTTTCCTGCGTCATCATCGACAAACTCCCCTTCGCCTCCCCTTCCGACCCCTTAACAAGTGCCCGAATTGACGCCCTTGCGATGCAGGGGAAGGCCCCCTTTGCTGCCTATCAAATCCCCTTGGCTATTCTGGCACTGCGCCAGGGTATCGGAAGGCTCATCCGAAACAGCAAAGATCGCGGCCTCATCGCCATTTTAGATCCACGCCTCACCAGCAAAGGCTATGGCAAACAATTTTTGAAAAGTTTACCTGCAGCCCCAACAAGTCATGATTTTGAAGATGTGTCTTCTTTTTTTGGCGAAGACTGAAGCACTTGTTGCTCCTGAAGGCTTCCGGCTTTTCCATATGAAGCGTGTTACAATATTTACAATGTCATACGATTATTGAAGGAAATTGTGATGAGCCAGATCCTGTCTTTTAGACTGACACCCGAACGAGAGAAAATGCTGAATCAGGTAAAAAAGCGTTTCAAAGTGAAAAAAAACTCCGAAGCGATTGATCTGCTTTTAAAAATGAGCAATGAAAAAGAACCCGATTACAAAATGCGAATCAAACAAGTCACGGGCTG
>CAZRYI010000089.1:0-7672 GCA_964604255.1 uncultured Nitrospirota bacterium | reverse complement strand
CCTCGCACAGACTTCGTCATTTTAGGGCTGGTTGCTGTTTCGGCCCTGCTCTCGTCTTTTATCGGAGAACACACGGTTGCTGCGATGATGCTGCCGGTCGGGGTGGCCTTGATCAATTTTTCTTCGGACGACACACGGAAAGTCCGAAACCTTTCCTGTGCCATTCTCCTGTCCATTGCTTACGGGGCGATGATTGCGGGCATCGGCTCTCCTTCCGGTGGCACACGCAATGCCATCATGCTGGCCTACTGGAAAGAACTCTACGATATTGATGTTACTTATTTTACCTGGATCAAACATGCCTACCCGGTGGTGTTACTTGAAATTCCCTTTATTGCCTTCATTGTTCACCGAACCTTTAAACCTGAAGTGAAGGATCTTTCACGGGCCATTGTCGCCCTGAGGAAGACGGTTCGAGACGAAGGTAAAATGTCGCAGCGGGATTGGTTGACGGTCGGGATCTTTCTTGTGACGGTGTTGATGTGGATGACCATTTCCGATACAATCGGCCTCGGTATTACCGCCTTGATTGGGGTGCTTCTCTACTTGGTTTCGGGCATTGTCCGATGGGAAGACCTCAATAATAATGTGAACTGGGGGATTATTTTAGTCTATGGCGGTGCCATTTCTTTAGGAATCATCATGAAACGCACTGGCGTCGCCGAATGGATCTCGCTTTCTTTTTTAAAATGGATGGAACCTTTCGGGATCAGTGGCGGTTTACCCCTCCTGGCGGTGATCAGCCTCATGACACTCACCCTGGCCTCCTTTGTGAGTAGCGGCGCGACCGTGGGTATGCTTGGCCCGATCACATTGAATATCGCCGCCCTCTCCGGCACCTCAGTCGTTGCCGCCGGATTTGTTACAGTCATCTCCTCCTCCTTCAGCTTTCTAACACCCGTTGCTTCACCAGCCTGCAATATTATGTATGGCAGTGGTTTTTTAAAACGGAAAGATTTTTTAAGGGCAGGCTGGAAACTTCTACTCGTTTCCTTTATTTTAATTATGTTGGTAAGCGGTGGATATTGGACATTTTTGGGGTTTTAGGAAGCTCATAAAAAAGCCATGAAGTTTTTGATGTGTACAGATGGTGAAACCTACGCCGAGGATGCAATCCGTTTTGGAGGAAAGCTGGCGAAGGAGATGAATGCGGATGTCAGCATTCTACATGTGCGTCCACCTGTCTCCGCCAGCAGCCGAATCCAACTGACCACGGCGAGAAAAAAACTGGGGCAATGGAATTTTGAATTGCCGGGTGTAGAATATCTTATTCGCGCCAAGGAGATTTTGATGGAAATCGGTCTGACCCGGCCTGTGCAGGAAGAGGAAGAAAAGGTGAGTCATGCCTTTCGGGTCGATGTGGACGGCGCGACAGAATTACACCTGATCGGCCAGCAAGGCGAACTGGTGCGCCTGCGCATTCGAGAAGGACACCCTGTGGAAGAGGTGCTTGAGGAGGCCGACTTAGGGGACTACGACCTCATTATTGTCGGATCACGCGGGCACAAAGGTATTTCAAAATATTTTGTCGGCAGCACCGCTCTGCGTGTTGCCGATCTTGCAGCCTGTAGTGTCTTGATTGCGAAAAATATTCGGGAAGATGACAACTTCCTGCTTTGTACGGATGGTTCCAGGCTTTCGGAACGTGCAGAGATTATCGGGGCGGAAATGGCACAGGCCCTGGGTGCAAAAATGACGGTGCTTTGTGTGGCCGAGGAAGAGGAAAAACGAGAAGAAGCGGCAAAGCTGACACGGCGAGCCGACATGATTCTCTCGCAGATGGGTATCAAAATTGAGCACAAGGTACGGGTCGGTCGTCCTTCGGAAGAAATTATTGATGAAGCCCACGACCACGACATTGTCGTCATGGGTGCCAGTGGCAGTTCTGCCGTCAAAAAGTTTTTTTTAGGAAGCATTCCCCTGAAAGTCATTGAATACGGTGTTTGTCCGGTTTTGGTGATTCGGGAAAAAAGAGGGAAAATCGCCTTACAGGCGACCCACTAAGAAAGCTTTGGTGAAGTCCTGGCTTTGAAAATAGTACATGACTTGGGCAAAGCTTCCGTGAGAATATAGGAACAACCACAATAAGGAGACATGAATGGCAACAGTTGTAAAGAAACGTCGTAAAAAAATGAGAAAACATAAACACCGGAAACAATTGAAAAAGATGAGGCATAAACGCAAATAATTCCGATTGGAACTCCGTTTCGTTTTTTCGGACCGTCTTATTTTCCGTTCTGACAATTTAATTTATTAACAATTGTGTGCGATTTTTAGCATTTTGTGTACGATAAGGAGACTGGTATGTCCGAAGTCACTGAATCATTGGTCTTAAAAGCGCTTTCTCAGGTCTTGGACCCGAGACTTTCCCGCGATATCGTTTCATTAAATCAGGTCAAAAATCTTCAAGTTGCAGGTCGTAATGTCTCACTGCAAATCGCCTTGCCAGCGGCTGACCGTGACTTGAAGGATGAAATAAGCCGTCGCGCAAAAGAAGCCCTGCAATTGGTAATTCCTGAGATCGGTGACATTCAAATCGGGTTTCCAGAACAAACTCCTGCTCAAACACAAGCACCTTCCGGCCCGCCTCCCGGACAAAATCCGGCGGGGAATGAAAAACTATTGCCAGGGGTTCGTAATATTATCGCCATCAGTAGTGGAAAGGGTGGCGTCGGTAAAACAACCGTCAGTGTTAATCTTGCAATTGCCTTAGCGCAGAGTGGCGCGTCAGTGGGTCTCATTGATGCTGATATCTACGGGCCGAATGTGCCCTTGATGATGGGCGAGCTTACCCCACCGGGACAAGAAAATGGCAGGATTGTCCCGGCGGAAAATCATGGCGTTAAGTTTATTTCAATGGGCTTTTTTGTGCCGGAAGACTCACCGATGATCTGGCGGGGCCCCATGGTGCATGGCGCGATTCAGCAGCTTTTGCGCGATGTCGAATGGGGCGAACTCGACTTTATGTTGATTGATTTACCCCCTGGAACGGGCGACGCACAGCTATCGATTGCGCAACTGGTGCCACTCACGGGTGCAGTGATTGTCACGACTCCTCAAGCCGTTTCCCTGCTCGATTCGAGAAAAGGTTTGGCCATGTTCCAAAAGGTCAATGTGCCATTGGTCGGCATCATCGAAAATATGAGTACTTTTGTTTGTCCGCATTGCAGTGAAGAAACGCAAATCTTCAGTCACGGCGGTGGTAAAAAATCGGCAGAATCCTTAAAGCTACCCTTCCTTGGAGAAATTCCAATTGATCCTGCCATCCGCATCGGAGGCGATACTGGCGCACCAATCACCTCGGTGAATCCTTCATCACCGCAGTCCAAGTCTTTTGTCGAAATTTCAAAAAAGCTCATCGAATTCGCTGCCGAAAAACAATCAGAAGCATCCCTGAAAATTATTCAGTAAGCCTAGACTCCCTTATTATGCAAACAGGTAAGAACACGCAGCAACCGCTGCAATGACTCCGGCGGCATCGGCTGTTAGTCCGGTCGCCAGAGCGTGACGTGTTCTTTGTACTTGTGCGGCACCGAAATAAACCGCCAGCACATAAAAAGTGGTTTCGGTGGAGCCTTGCAGGGTGCTCACTAAATAACCAATGTAAGAGTCCGGCCCGATTTGTGGATTATTGATGGTTTCGGCCAGCAGCCCAAAAGCACCGGAGCCGGAAAGTGGTCGCATCAGGGCCATCGGCAATACTTCGGCAGGTAAACCAAAACGACTGGTAAATGGGCTGATCGCAGCAATCAGCAAATCCATCACGCCGCTGTGGCGAAACATACCGACAGCAACCAGAATTGCCACAAGAAAAGGGATGATTTTAATTGCGACATTGAAACCGTCCTTTGCTCCCTCTACAAAAGCCTCATAAACCTTCACACCCCGTACCAGGCCAAACCCCAAAAGTCCGACAGCAAGTCCCGGCACAACCCAAGGCCCGATTGATTTTCCGTAAAGGATGGCAAGGGGGATCAGGGCGACTAGACTGCCCAGCGCCACATAGGACACCCACGCGGAATAGGCTTCGGAGTCTGTTTTGTCTGAGTTTGTCGTCGTATCGGCTTCATCTGAGTCGGGGAGGGTTTTTGAAAGGTTTTCTTTTGATGGCTCGGGCAGTGCTGAAAATCGCTGATAGAGTTTTGCGGCAAGGATGGCAACGATTGTGGAGCAGAGTGTTGCAAAGAGGGTCGTCGCCAATATGCCCGCAGGATCATTCGATCCCGCAGCAGCCCGGAGGGCAATCACTCCCGTGGGTAACAAGGTGACGCTGGAAGTATTGATTGCAAGAAAGAGCACCATTGAATTGCTAGCGGTTCCCTTATAAATGTTGAGTCGATTGAGTTCCTGCATCGCGCGAATACCAAAGGGAGTGGCTGCGTTGCCTAAACCCATCGCATTTGCAGAGATATTCAAAATCATCGCCCCCATCGCCGGATGTTCCGCAGGAACATCCGGAAAAAGACGGACCATCAGCGGTCGAACCAGGCGGGCAATAATGCGTAGCAAGCCCCCTTCTTCAGCTACTTTCATTAAACCCAGAAAAAAAGCCATCACGCCGACAAGTCCCAGGGCCAGTTCCACCGAGCCTTTCGCGGAGAGAATCATGCCTTCTGTGAGTGCCTGCATCGGAGAAACCGCATCCGGGCTAAGCGGCATCCAAATCAATTGCTGATAAGCAGCATTAAAAAAGGCAACAAAAATAAGAGAGAAAAAAATGACATTCATTGTAGGAGTTGTCTTTTGGGGCTTTTAAAAGACCTACCCTGAGAAAAAGGGACTGTCTCAAATTAAGGAAGCTCTGCTTAGGAAAAACTCGGAGAGAGCAATGTGAGGGATTTTGCGAGAACGTCGGTGATTATTCTCGGTGAGACCTCACTTTTTTTCTTTGCCGAACGGGCCTTCCAGTCCAAACTTTTTATTTGATCCGCCAAAATGGCTCCATCAATGCCATCTTGAGTCTTTACTTCCACTTCAAATGGATAGCCCTTTACCTGGCTTGTTATAGGACAACATAGCATTAAACCCGTGCGTTTGTTATAGCTCAGGGGTGACAAAACCAAGGCAGGTCGATGCCCTGACTGTTCATGTCCCAGCTGGGGGCTGAACTGAAGCCAAACGATATCTCCTCGCTCTGGTATATATCGACTAGGGGTCATTTATAGGATCTCTCTTCCGACAGGATCTCCCGAATCTACCGCAGAGTGTAAATTGCCATCGGTAATACCCTTAAGAAGATCGTCCAAATTGTATGTTACGGCGACTTCCGGTAAAAGAACGATTTTGCCATCCTCTACATTCATCTCAAGCACGTCATTCGATTTGACCCCAACCTGTTCTGCAATGCCCTTAGGTACACGCACCGCCAAGCTATTTCCCCATTTTTGAATTTTTGTTTTCATCACTCTCCGTTCAGCATAAACATGTAGACACATTGTATACACTAGCAATGCCTGTGCGAGATGTCAACTTTGTAGATACATTCAGGTGAGTCGATTGATTGAAATCGCGTTAAAATGCCACCACCGCGCCAAGTTCCAAACCTTCTTTTCTTGAAAACCCAGCGGCGACTTCCAGCACATAAAGGGCTTGTTTTTTATCGGGTCCGTAGGTGGGACAAGGGTCTTTTTTGCAAGGAGGGGTATTTTTTGAGATGTAGACAACCTCTTTTTTCCGGTTCAACCAAATAATATCAATCGTGAATTTACAGTTTTTCATCCAGAATTTATAAGGTTGGGACTCCTGAAATACAAAAAGCATCGCGCCGCCAATCGGCAGATGATCCCGAAACATCAAACCCTGATTCCGTGCTTCGGGCGTATCAACCACTTCAGCATAGAGTGTTGTACCGTTCGGAAAATGGATGGGCTGACCTTCCGGGCGCAGGCGGGAATAGATCGGAATTGCCACCAGCGCGAGCAAGACAATAACACTCGCAATCATCAAGAATCGTTTCATGGGGAATATTTTAGGATAAGCGGAAGGGGCTGTCAAAGGATGTTTGTCTTCATTTTGGATCTGCCGTTTCTTCAAGACAGACGATACAATTTCGAATATTTTTCATCCAGGCCCTTTGTGAAATAATCAGGGTTAAGCGGTTCACCTGTGATGCGACGGATCAGCTCGTCACTTGTATATTGTCGTCCCCAGCGGTGTACTTTGTCATTTAGCCATGATTTAAGCGAGAGCAGTTCTCCCTTTTCCATCTGCGTATTCAAATCTTTCATGTCCTCTTTTGCCTGATTGAACAACTGGGCCGCATAAAGGTTGCCGAGGGTATAGGTCGGGAAATAACCAAAGGCCCCTCCCGCCCAATGAATATCCTGTAACACGCCTTCTGAGTCTGTCGCGGGCCTGACACCCAGATAACTTTGCATCATGTCATTCCATCGTTCAGGCAGTTCCGAAACCGGTAAATCATCTTCAATCAAAGACCGTTCAATTTCAAAGCGTAACATGACGTGGAGATTGTAAGTCACCTCGTCTGACTCCACACGGATTAGCGAAGGTCGCACCCGATTGATACCCGCATAATAACTCGCAAGATCAACATCCTTCAAAGCTGAGGGAAAAGTCTCTTTTAAAATCGGGAAAAAATGTATCCAGAAGGGGAGGGATCGCCCCACGCTGTTTTCCCAAAGTCGGGACTGGCTTTCATGAATGCCCAAAGAAATTGCCTCCCCAAGCGGCGTGCCAAAACCCGCTTCCGACAAACCCTGATCGTAGATGCCATGTCCGCCCTCGTGAATGGAACTGAACAAAGACGAAAGCAAATCATGTGCATCCACCCGCGTCGTCAAACGCACATCGCTCGGATGAAACGAGGTGGTAAAAGGGTGAGCTGAAAGATCTTGCCGCCCACACTCAAAAGAAAAACCCATCGCAGTCAGCACTTGTTCTCCAAAGCGAATCTGTGCCGATTCTTCATAAAACGCATCGAGAAAATCGGTTTTTGGCTGATGGGGAGCAGCAGCAATCTTTTCCACCAGCGGCACCAGCTTGTCTTTAAGGGATGCAAAAATCGGCACAAGCTGAGCCACCGTCATGCCGGGTTCATATTCATCCAGCAGCGGATCATAGGGAGAATCTTTGTAACCCAGGTATTCCGCCTCTTGTTTTTTAAGGGCGACAATCTTTTGCAGATGAGGGGCAAAGCGTTTGAAATCATTGTTTTGCCTGGCCTCAATCCAAACGGGATGCGCCAAGGCCGTCTCTAAACCCAATTCACGGACAAACTTAGAAGGAAGCTGCCTTGCCCGATGATAGTCACTCCAAACTTCCCGAAGCAGAGCCGCAGCCTCTTCCTGCCAGCTTGAAATACCAGAAAGAAGTTCTCCCGTTTCAAGATCAACAGACTTAGAAAGCAAAGCAGACATTTCCCGCCCAACCTTTCGCTCGTGAACCATGCCCATAAGCCCAGAAAGTTGTTCCGCCCGTGCCTGAGAAGCGCCACTCGGCATATAAGTTTCCTGATCCCAGGAAAGCAAAGAGATCGCACTCCGAATATTTTGCGTTTCTTTTAAATAGGTGATGAGCGGTTTTAGGTTGTCTAGGGTAGGCATATCGTCTTCTCCCGGTGAGTATTTGAAAGGCATTATAACAAGGGAAGAAGACAAAGAAAGCCCCGATTTTTTGATCGTTGTGAATTTCAGGTTTTTCCCTTATTCTTCCC
>CAZRYI010000088.1:0-7692 GCA_964604255.1 uncultured Nitrospirota bacterium | reverse complement strand
TTATCACGATGAAATTCCTTTTGGCCCCTCTTCCGTCGAGTTGAGACTTTCAAAGTATGCAAACTTTATCCTGCCGACGGAGCGCGAACCACTGCTTCCGATGGCGCTTTTAAACGGCGCTTCCCTTGAAGACGGTACCTTAATTCCCGCACATAGTTTAGAAGAAATCTGGATTGCCATAGAACATTTGCGTCAGGACCCGAATATCCTGCTTGAAGATTTAATGGAGATTTTACCCGGACCCGATTTTGCGGCGGGTGGCGTGGTGGGCGGAACCGAAGCCATTCGCCATCTCTACAAAACGGGCAAAGGGCCTTTGACTTTAAGGGGGCGCATTGATGTTGAAATTGAAGGTGGGCGTACCCGGATTGCCATTCGATCTTTGCCGCAAGGCGTATTGATTAAAACCGTGCTGGATCAAATTCGGCGATTGACTGATCAAAATGCATTCCCACTTTACAAATTAAAAGACGTTTCAGCGGGAATGCAGGTGGGTATTGTGTTGGATGTTTCACCCAAAGTTTCCTCAGAGCAATTAAAAGAGATCCTGTACCGTGAAACAGATCTGGAGCTGACCCGCACTTTTCGCTGTGCTTTTAAAGATCCGTTTTCCTGGAACGAAACAGGAGATCTTCTCGCGGTACTACGCGAAGCGGGCAAACAATGCCCGACGGCATGGAAAAGAAAAGACGGTCAGCCCAGCGAAGTGTTGCCCGACTTCAGCGATATGCTGACTCACGGTGGTTACGTAAACCCTTTGAGCAAACTGACCGATGAACGGCGCTCAAGAATATTGGAGATTAAATCACTGTGAAAGCCATTGTTTTTGCCACAGACCAGTCCTGCTCAAATTATCGCATCAAGGGTGTCAGCAGTCCCTTTTTCAATTTACAGGGCAGACCGATTCTACTGTACGTGCTTGTTGCCTTAGACCAATTGAGCGAAATTGATGAAATTGTGGTTCTTGGCCCGGTGCCACAAATCATGTCGGTACTCGAAGCCGCGCTCTTTACTGTCCCCTTTTCAAAAAAAATCTCCGTGCTACCGCAAAAAGCACAGTTGCTCGAAGAGCTGCAATCCGCAATCGTCGGTGGCAACACTCAACAAACATCGGATCCACTCCAGGTACTGCCATCGGACGAGGTGGTGCTTTGCCTGCCGGGTGACATTCCCTTGATCACCACCGCAGAAATTGAGGCATTCATTGCCGCTTCTGATATGACAACTTATGACTATTGCATCGGCATAACTGAAGAAGAAGTACTTCGTGATTTTTATCCGGCGGGTGAAAAATCCGGCATCAAAAAACCGGACATTCATCTCAAAGACAAACGTTTTCGCTTGAACAATCTCCACTTGCTGCAAAGTGCAAAAATTGGAACAATGTTGCAAAACAAGTCGGACGATTTTTCAGAAAAAAATGGGATGGCGACATCCTGGACGAATGCTTTACCAGGCTACATGGCGACATTATTTGAAGCCCTATTCAATAAAGCGGGTCAAACACCGCCAAGCGCTGCCTCCCTTCAAGACAGTTCACTTGCTTCGCTCGAAGCGCGTTTATCACAACTGAGCCAATTAAAGCTCAAGTTTACGGGGCGATGGAAGGGCGGCGGGGCCTTAAATATTGATGATGCAGCGTGCTATCAGGCCATTTCAGAACGCATTGATGACTGGCGAAAGCTGAGTGCCGACTTAAATCAGACAGAAGAAGGAAAAAAACAATGCCCCACTTCGGGCCTTGCCTGTCAATCTGATTGACATTTGTGTCGTTTTGCAGGATATTATGCGTCAGTGTTAATTTTCATGGATTTAAAACCAATAAAATGGTTTTTCTCGCAAAACTTACCCTAGTCACGATAAGCCTCTTTCTCTTATGGGGAACCAGCTCCTATGCTCAGGGCTTTTCAAAACATTATACGATTCCTCAAGACTTTCAGGAAATAGTAAGGAATGCTTTATATGGAGATCATTTAACTGATTGTTGGTCCTGTCAGCCCCCATTATTAAATATTAACGCTGACAGCCCGGATATCGGCATGGGGATCTCTGAAGACGAAGATTCAAAAATACTTCCAAACCCACCTGGCAACATTACAATATCGCATTCTGGACAAAGTAGCATTATACAATGGTCAGGTACTGGCTTGAGCATCGTCCGCTTCTATTATGTATACGAAAAATGTGGCGGCGGGCACTGGATTTTGATTGAAAAGGTCAAATCCAGAGGAAGTGAGACTGAGCTTTATCAATTTACAACCAATAAAAAAGAAAGCTGTCATTACAGCATTGCTGCGGTTGATGCCTACGGAAATGAAGGGCAAAAATCGAAAAACTGATCGGAGGAAATTATGAAGAATACCACCTTGATTGTACTTTTTTTATTCATGCTTGCACCATCGATAACAAGTGCTGCCGACTTTTCTGGCAATGGCAGGACGCCAACTCCGCCCTTGCCATCAGAAGCACCCATAACAAAAGCACTGATTAACCCAGGGACAGCAAGTGATCTTGCAAACGCAATGGACATCCCTAACTCAAGTATTATTTCAGCGTCGCTGGGCACCAGTGATGGTTCGGCTGTAGGAGTTGTTCCGCATTCTCTTGGAACCGGCTTTCCAAGCAAAGGGGGTTCTTTTGCTATTCTTGCCACGGGAACAGCGGCAACAGCCGAAACCGATAATAACAGCGAGTCAACCAGTACGACGCTTACAGGCCTCAACAATACTCAAGGCAATGACATGGTTCAATTGACACTTGAGTTGCGGGTACCCACTGGCGCAACCTGTATGAGTTTTGATTTTTCATTTTACTCAGAAGAATTTCCAGAGTTTGTTGGAACAACTTTTAATGATGTATTTACAGCGGAACTGAATGGAACAGACCTTACTATTGTGGGGAATCAGGTGATTGCACCTCTCAACTTTGCATTTGATTCTGACGGCAATTTAATTTCAGTCAATACCGTTTTTGGTGTCACTGCTAATACGGGTACAACATATGATGGAGCAACACCATTTATCCGAGCAAACTCACCCATTGACGCGGGTGCAACATCGGTAACGCTCACTTTAAGCATTCAGGATCTGGGAGACTCAATATATGATTCTGCAGTGTTTATTGATAACTTCTTCTGGGGAATCGGCGTGACCTGCAATGCTGGCACCGATATCGATTCAGATGGTGATTCTCTACTGGATGACTGGGAAATAAATGGAATTGACTTAGATAACGATGGCCAAATCGATCTTGACCTTCCTGCAATGGGAGCCGACCCTCAGCATAAAGATATATTTTTAGAAATAGACTATATGGTAGATCAAGGTACGGGAGGACACACTCATAAACCTAAAAGTGAAGCATTAAAAAAGGTGATTGAGGCCTTTGCGAATGCACCAGTGAGTAATCCTGACGGAACAACTGGAATTCGACTTCATATTGATGCAGGTGCTTCGAGCATCATGAATCCAGTTACCAATGAAACATGGGGAAGTCTGAGTCAATCCAATGTTTTACCTCATGATGAAGCACTGGGATCCAAGTCGGGTAGCAACTACGTTTGGACAGAATTCGACCAAACAAGGTCACAAAATTTCTCAGTGTTTAGAAGAGATGTATTTCATTATGCTATTTTTGCGCATGGCCTTGGGGGATTTGGAGGCGTCAGTGGTATCGCAAGAGGCATTCCTGAGGCAGATTTTATTGTTTCTCTGGGTCGGTGGCAAACGAACCCTGGCACGGTATTGCAACAGGCCGGAACACTCATGCATGAACTCGGTCATACCTTGGGGCTTAAACATGGTGGTGATGACCACGCTAACTATGAGCCAAACTATCTGAGTATCATGAATTATTCTTTTCAAATGAGAGGATTGCGGGTTAATGGTGTTGACGGGACAATAGATTATTCAAGGTTTAACCTTCCAAATCTTGATGAATTGAACCTGAATGAACCAATAGGCTTAAACGGCGGAACGGTACTGGACGATTTTGGAACCACCTATTTTTGTCAAAATGGTCAGCAATTTGTGAATAACGCTAACGACCCAATTGATTGGAACTGTAACTCCGTTTCAAGTGATGTCGGGATTGCTGCAGATATCAATCAAAATGCTTCTCAAACAGTTTTGGGAAGTCAGGATAACTGGGCAAACATCATATTTAATGGTGGTGGCATTGGGAAACTCGGCGATTCAAATGAACCACCAGCCGAGACTGAAGTCGATGAAATCACAGATGAAGAAGACGCTTTTTTAATTACCCAATTTGCCGTTTCTCTTGTTGGAAGTGGCAGTATGAGCGTTTCTCCTGGTAGCTCCGCTGAATATAAGTTCACCATTAAAAATACCGGTGAGTCAGCGGACACCTATTCATTGACAGGATCAAGCACTCAAGGTTGGGCTGACTTCAGTTCACTCCCCTCAGCGCTTGCCTTAGCCTCTCAAGAAGAACAATCATTTACCGTGTTGCTTCAAGTGCCGACCTCGGCAGGTCCAGAGCAGAAAGAAGAATTAAGAGTTGATGCAGTCAGCCAGACAAATACAAAGATCCTGGATAGCTCAGAACTTTCTGTGAGTGCCAATACTAATCCAAGTGTTCCTCAACTTGTTTCCCCCGAAGATGGGGCCACCGGTTTAGACACAGCACTGACCTTTCGGTGGAATAAATCCACTGATCCAGATGGCGATACGGTTTCCTACGATCTTCTCATCTGTGAAAATGCCGGTTTTACTGTTGGCTGTCTCTCTTTTGAGGTTGCCGCTCTTGAAAAAAACACAATGTATGCTGCTGGCTTTGGTCTTTTTGGATCCGGCTTGTTCTTTAGCATGGTATTCATCAAAAAAGAGCGGAGAAAAAAACTAGGCACCTACATGCTTGTGCTACTCATGACATCAGGGATCATTACCCTAGTTGGTTGTTCCAGCGGTGGAAATGGTGGCGGAAGTCCGACGAGCGAAATCTCCAAGGAAATCGCTGGCTTAAATATTGGGACAGGATATCACTGGAAAGTCACCGCCAAGGATGAAAAGGGTGGCACTGCCGTGAGTGAAACAAGGACTTTCACGACAGAATAAAATCCCGCCAATCGGAACAGGGAGTAAGGGTTGGAACAAGCTTCGTCCAACGCTTACTCCCTTTTTCAAAACAAATTAAACTTTCCCCCCAAGCGACAATGAGGCATTGAGAAAAGTACCTCAAATGGTTAATGGGTCGCTGTCGTTTAAGCTCAATATGTTGCGATCTTCGGGCTGATACGATGTTCTCAATCCGAGTTCCCTTTGGGTTTACCTCGACTTAATCAGAATATCTTTCGATTTTCAAATAGGAGACATCCATGGAAAAAGGAAAGTTGGCTTTAATTGAAAATATGCATGAATATGTGCTGGATCATTCTTTAAGAGAATCTGAGCTGCTGAATCGTCTACGCATTGAAACCGAAAAAGATCCGGCAGCAATCATGCTGGTGCCACCCGAGCAGGCTCAATTGATGGCGTTGCTCATCAAGCTGATCAATGCAAAAAAAACGATTGAAGTCGGGGTGTATACAGGCTACAGCACCTTATGTATTGCTCAGGCAATGCCGGACGACAGCTATACAGTTGCCTGTGATATCAGTGAAACCTGGACCAATATTGCGGCACGATACTGGAAGGAAGCCGGGGTTGCGCATAAAATTGACCTCAGACTTGCCCCCGCAGCGGAGACTTTGCAAGCTCTGATCGACGATGGACAGAGCGCATCCTATGACTTTGTTTTTATTGACGCGGATAAAGGCTGTTACGACCAATATTATGAATTGTCACTTCGTTTATTGAAAAAAGGAGGCTTGATCGCAATTGATAATGTGCTGCTGTTTGGCACGGTACTGGACTCCAATCGTTTAGAAGGTTTTTTAAAGGATGAGTTTCCCGAGAGCAGTATTCAGGCGGTGCGAGACCTCAATATAAAAATTAAAAATGACCAGCGTGTTGATATGAGCATGTTAGAAATTGCGGATGGCATTACGCTGGTCAGAAAAAGGTGAGCCGGAAAAGGGCATCATCAGGGTACTTTCAGCACCTCAAACTCCAGTATTTTTAATAGTGCTTCAGCTTCGGGATTTTTTTCGACAATTTCTTCTTTTTTTCGTTTCCTTAACTTTTTAACCCTGCGTTCCACCTTCAGAGCCAGCGCGCGACTGCCAATCTTTGCCTGATAGACCAGCGTCAGCGGTCCCTTCGACCGTAGGTATTTTGCACCTTTTTCACTACTTTCATGTTCACTCAATCGACGTGATAAGTCTGTTGTGATACCCGCGTACAAGGCATCGTGTCGGGTTCTGATCAAATAAAAAAACCATTCATTCATGTGAAAACGCGAAACACCTTGCAGCTTAGATAGGTATAATCAGGATAAACTCGACGGATTGTTCTTAATCTGCTTGAATTAGAACTGAACCTTTTCACTGCGTCATTATGACAAAATGACTCAGAAGTCTACAACAGGAGGATTCCTGAACATGAAACAACTTTTTATTGCAATCATACTGGGTGTCATCGCCTGGGCAGCCTTTAAAGACGACTCTATTACCGCACCTTTAAACGATGTTTCTTTTGACTATGTCGTTCATTACAGCGGTGATGCCGGGAGAAATGATGAATTGCCCTTGCTGATTGTACTTCATGGTAATGGGGATACACCGGAAAACTTCATCGAAACGGCCCTGGATCAGTTCCAGGAACCGGTTAGAATGGTGTTGCTGAAAGCGCCTGTCCCGATGGGCTTAAATGGTGGGGCCTGGCCTAAACATCCAGAAGAATTGCAAAAATACGGTGAGGCCATTAACGAGGTGGCAGCCTTACTTTCGGATAAATATGAAACAAGCGGGCAAGCCATGGTCTTGGGTTTTTCCGGTGGCGGGATGATGGCTTATTATCTGGCAGCGGCACACCCGGATCAATATTCCTATATTTTCCCAATCTCGGGCCTATTGCCGGAAGTCGAACTTGGAGACCCATCTCTGTCGCGTGACAGCAACTTGCAAGTCTATGCTTTTCATGGCACACAGGATCGTGTCGTGGGTGTTAAGGGAGGGCGGAAAGCGGTTGCACTGCTGAAAGAAAGGCAGGTGTCGGTGACCCTACAAGAATTTAAAGGCGGCCACCTGGGTATTTTTATGGACCAAAAAGCAGAAATTACGCAATTGATCGAAACAAAGATCCGACAGCTTCAGAGTTAATCAGGATGCCGCTTCCAATGCGGGTCGCAATCCGCCTTTGGCGCTTTTTATTTCATAAACCGGCGCAACTTCAAAGGGATCGCTTGTCTCCATCTTCGCACTGCCGTTAAACTGAGCGCCTTCTTCAACGATGAGGTTTGGGGTCGTCAAATCACTGTTCACTGTGGCAGTTTTTAAGAGTTGAATTTTTTGACGGGCCTCAATTTTGCCCTTCACCTTTCCGCCGACGATAACGGTATCGGCTTCAATTTCTGAAGAAATATCGGCTCCGCTGCCCAAAGTCAGGCTGCCTTTAACTGAAATTTTACCCGTGATTTTGCCGTCAATGCGCCCGCTCCCTGTAAAACGGAGATCACCTTTGATTTCCACACCCTTCCCCATGAAGATCACCAACTCAGCCGAGCCTTCTTTTTCCTTCTCGTTTTCATCCCATCCAAATCCCATTTTCAGTCCCTCCCAGATAATGCCAAAAA
>CAZRYI010000087.1:0-7694 GCA_964604255.1 uncultured Nitrospirota bacterium | reverse complement strand
GATCGGAAAACCAATCTGGTCAATTGCTAATATTTCACCAAGTGTGCTGAGCATTGCTTCCTTCGCAAGATAAATTTAAGTTATTGATCCTCGTCATACCGCCTACCTTGACCCGATCATTAAACCGGCCAGGGCTTCGCCAAAAAACAGATAGACATTTACCAATATAAAAATACCGACAATAATGATCATTGCGTAGTTATGAACTGATCCGGTTTGAAGACGTTTCAGGATGTGTGCGGCGATGTGATTGGCGTAACCGACGACATTGATGAATCCATAAATAATATATTTTTCAAAAACATTTGTGATCCAGCTGCCACCAAAAACCCAACGTCCGATTTCGTTGACGGTTCGATCAATCACCGACACATCAAAGCGGCGGCAAACCTGTATGAACCATTTTGTCGGGCGAATGATGGCTGACTTGTAAACCTCGACGATGAAAGCTTCCCAGATCGCAATCGGCCCATTTGCCATTTTCAAAAAGAGTGTCCCGCCCCGTCGATAAAACCAATCCACATCAAGGCTGATCTTGGCTTTTGGTCGGAGTTTTTCAATGAACATGAAGAAAACAATCAGGGCCGTGAGCAGGATCTGGAACTGGACGATCAGATGACTTGCTGTGAAAGTGTGATATTCAGCGTCAGGATAAGGCAGGTAGTCAATCAAGAGTCTGGGCTGCACACCGATAGTGAAACAAAGCACCGCCGCAATGCTCATGGCAATGATCATATTGGGGGGTGGATCGCTGACTTTGAGCTTCTTGTCATGCCCCGCAAAAACATTAAAGGGCAGTTTCAAGGTGGTTGAGAGAAAAGTGCCCGATGCGGCCAAAGTGAGTAAGAGAGTTGTGATCGGGAGACCGGCCTCTGCTGACGAGCCGATGATCATGCCCTTGCTCACAAATCCGTTAAACAGCGGCACACCGGAAATCGAAAAACCACCGATCATATACAACAGTGCTGTCATCGGCATGACTTTACCGAGACCGCCCAGTTCGGTGGCTTTGCGTTTTCCGGTCATGTAGATCACTGAACCCATGCCCATCATCAACAAACCTTTAAACAAAATATTGTTGATGGCATGGGAAACTGCACCGTTGATCGCCAGTTCTGTCCCGACACCGATTGCGGCCACCATGTAACCCACCTGAGAGATGATGTGGTAGGAGAGCAAGCGCCGAATGTCGTTTTCGAGGATGGTCATGCCCAGACCAAAAAGGGTCATGAAGATGCCGACATAAATGAGCAGCTCGGCACCCGGAAAGCCTCGAACCAAGGCGTAAACGGCAACCTTTGTCGTAAAGGTTGCCAGCCAAATTGTGCCAGTCACGCTGCCTTCGGGGTAGGCATCGGGCAACCAGGCGTGTAAGGGCGGGCCACCGGCATTCACCAGGAAACCAAAAATCATCAAGCCACCGGCCCAACCACTTGGGCTCATTGCGACGAAAGCAATATCACCCGTCGTGACAACATGGACGATGATGCCACCTAGAAACATCACCCCGCCGAAGGTATGGATGAGCAGGTAGCGCATCCCCGCTTTTGCTGATCTTTTTTGCCCCCCGAACCAGATGATAAAAACCGAGGAGAAGGCCATGATTTCCCAAAAGAGAAAGAGGGAAAACAAATCGCCCGCAAAAACAGCACCCATCGCCCCACCGGCATAAACAAAAGCCGCAACCTGCTCGCGAACGGTTTTTAAATGGAAACTGTACAACATGCCGATGAAACCGATAATGGCAAAGATGTAGCCAAAAATGAGGCTGAGGCTGTCCACACGGCCAAAAACCAAGTCCTGCCCCATTAAGTTCACAACACCGTGCATCCCTTTTTCGGCGTAATACAGTGGGATGAGTACAAGCAGGGGTGTACCAAGTTGGACGAGTTTTCGTGGTGCTTCTTTTAAAAAGGGAAGTGCTGCCGCAGCAATAAAAAAGAAGAGTGCCGGGTGGACCCATTCAATCATTGAAAGACCCCCTTGGCGAGCGCCATGAAATAACTGGGGAAAAGACCAATCAAGAGAGACATAGCTGAGGTGAAAACCAGCGGCACGACAACAAATTTAGGGGCTTCCCGAATATCATCATGATGGATGCCGTAGTTTCCTTCGGCATCGGCTGATGGGTCTTTCGGCTTGTGGAAAAAGGCCTTGTAGACAATGGGCACAAAATAAGCGACATTCAAAACCGTACTTGCCAGCAGGACAAATAAGATGGGAATCTGCTCGGCCTCAATTGAACCCACCGCAAGATACCACTTCGTAATAAAACCCGCAGCGGGTGGCACACCGATCATGCTGAGCGTACCGATGGCAAAAGCCGTCATGGTCCAGGGCATTTTTCGCCCGATGCCGTTGAGTTCGGAAATTTTAATCTTGTGGGTCGCCACATATATTGATCCGGCGCAGAAAAAGAGAGTGATTTTTGAAAAAGCGTGATTGGCGATGTGCATCACACTGCCGAGCATACTGCTAGATGTCAGCAGGGCCGCACCGAGAATGATGTATGACAACTGGCTCACGGTGGAATAGGCCAGCCGCGCCTTGAGGTTGTCGCGCGTGAGGGCGTAAATCGAAGCCATAATAATGGTGAAAGAAACGACATATGCTGTTGGAATGCCTAAGTTCAAATCGGACATCAAATCCACGCCGAAGACGTGAAAAATGACTCGCAGTACGGAAAAGACACCCACTTTCACAACGGCCACAGCATGTAACAACGCGCTCACCGGCGTGGGTGCAACCATCGCCCCCGGCAACCAGGCATGAAACGGCATGATGCCTGCTTTTGCGATACCGGCAATGAACAGGATGTAGGTCACCGTCAACATCATTGACGAACCTTGCCCGTTAAAAAGGCCACCCTCTGTAAAGTCGAGCGTCCCTGCAATGTTGTAAGTGAGAATGAGGGCGGCTAAAAAGAAGGTCTTCGAGGTGCCGAAGAGGTAGATCATGTACTTCTTTGCGCCTTCAAAAGCCGTTTGAGTGCCTTTATGTGCAACAAGCGGGAAGGTGGCAAAAGACAAAATTTCATAAAAAATAAACAGCGTCAGTAAATTCGCCGAAAAAGCGATGGCGAGTGCCGATGACACACTGACTGCGAAACAGGAATAAAAACGTGTTTGATTTTTTTCACCCGCCGTCCGCATATAACCGATGGAATAACAAGAGGTTACAATCCACAGCGAAGAAGCAACGATGGCGAAAAACAGACCGAGCGCGTCTACTTTAAACGCAATATCAAGACCGGGCACAAAAGTCAGGAGGGTATAAGTAAAACTACCACCGGCAAGCACCGTCGGTAGCATCGAGATGACAAGGGCAAACTTGATGAGACCGGCACCGATTGAAACCGCTTCCCGTGTATTCGGATTTTTGTCGTACTTTAGGATGACTCCCGCTGCAATCAGGGAGACCATAATCGCCAAAAAGGGCCGAATCGTTTCGATAGATTCCACTTAAGAACGACCCTCTCTATCGGTTTTAACCGTGAACTGTAAACTGTAAATTCTCAACTGCGCCACTACCATTTCATTAAATTCATCTCATCTACATTGGTTGTGGCCTTGCCCCGGAAAAGCACAATAATAATCGCCAGCCCGATTGCTGCTTCTGCCGCCGCAACAGCGATAATAAAAATGGACAAGACCTGACCATCAATCTGCCCGGAATAGTGAGAGAAGGCAACCAGGTTGATATTGGCCGCATTCAACATCAATTCAATGGCAAAAAGAATGATCAAAAAGTTTTTCCGGATCAGCACACCGACCAAACCGATCACAAACATCATGGTCGAAACAACGATGTAATAAGAAAGCGGGATCATTGATTCAGCTCCCCTTCGCTCGCATCTTTTTGCAGGGAGACTTTTTTTGCCAGAACCATCGCACCGATCACCGCACCCAATAAAATCAAACCGACAATTTCAAAGGGCAGCAGATATTTATTAAACAAAGCAAGACCGACTGCCTGGGTATTGCCAATGACTTCGTCGGCAGGGACGACATAAGGCAAGGTGTTCATGATCGGAGATCGGAAAAGACCGATCAAAATTTGAACCAGGATCACCAGGCCGAAAAACACCGCCCACCAGACTTGTCTGTGCATAAAGGCTTCGTTGCTTTTGAGATCCAGCAGCATCAGGATGAACAGATAGAGCACCAGGACGGCACCGACATAAACAATGATTTGAATTGCGGCGAGAAATTCGGCATGGAGCAACACGAAGATGCCTGCGACATGTAAAAAAGTCGATAACAGGGCAAGTGTGCAGTAGACTGGGCTTCGTAAACCGACTGTAAAAATCGAAGAAACCACCGTGGCAAAAGCAAAATAATAAAATAACGCTGTTAACATTTAAGTCGATTTTTCCGGTTCTACAACCGGCTCCCGCTTTTGATAATAGGGAAAACGATAGCGATATTCGCTGACAGTCTCGTCTTCACCCTCCTGCTCGTGCGCCACAAGATAAGCCTTGGCTTCGTAATGCAGTTTGTCCCCGATTTCATAGAGCTTTGTTTTGTCAAAAATCAGGCTGCGTTTGTTATTCGTTGAATATTCATACATCTGCGTCATGGCCAGCGCATTGACAGGACAGGCCTCGACACAGAAACCGCAGAAAACACATTTTGTAATATCAATGTCAAAGTCGGTGGCGTAACGGACGACGTCGCCATTTTCCAGGTTTTCAGCACTGACCACGCTGATACAGCCGGAAGGGCAGGCTGCTTCGCAAAGATCACAGCCGACGCAGCGCTCTTTTTTGTCGTCGTAGCGCAGCAAACAAAGCGCTCCGCGAAAAGTATTTGGTAGCGGCGTTTTTTCGTGCGGATATTGAAGGGTGATGTCTTTGACAAAGTAGTGACTGAAGGTCAACTTCAGGCCTTTGAGGATTTCTTTGAAAAAGATATTATGGAAAAATTTTTTCAACTTTGTTCTGCGTCCAATTCTTTTCCGGCACCATTGCCCTCAGATGAGAGGATATTCAAACTCTGGTTCGGATCAAGCGCAAGAGATACCTTTCCCTGTCGGGCGTAGATGACCTGGCTCTGTTTATCAACACTGACAGATAGCAGGTCTTTCAGGGCGGGTGTATTGAAGTGGATTGGGAAGGAGATTACGCCAGCAGAAAAACCGGGCGTCACTTCAACATCGACATTCAGCTGACCCAGAGCTGTCTTGAGTATCACCTGACTGCCGGTCAGCACAGCCAGGTTTTCCGCATCATTTTCAGCAATACGCAAAACGGCTTTGTCGTCAATCTTCATCAAACCTTCATCGTGTGTCGAAAGTTTTCCTGAATGATAAAGTCCCTGCTCCAGGCGCAATGAAAACTCACCGTCTTTTTTATTTTCAGGATTGTCCGCACAAAGTTTGCCGTAACGTGTCGGCAATTCAGCAGCAAAGGTTTTTTTGAGATAGCTGTCATATTGCACCGTGGGCAGCTTTTGACGGAAATAACCCGGCACCAACTTGTTAATTTCCTGATAAATTTCTTCGGAAGAACGGAATTGCAACGAATGCCCCAAGGCCCGCGACAGATCTGAAAAGATCTTCCAGTCGGGCTTTGCTTCCGCTCGGGGATCAATGGCCTCAGCAACACGATGCACCACTCCGGCCATGTCGGTCATGCTGCCCTCATTTTCGGCGAAGGTCGTTGCTGGCAAAACAAAGTCGGCCAAAGCGCCACTTTCTGTCATGAAGGGGTCCTGGCAAATCACGAGGTCGATTTTTGCTAAGGCTTCTTTTACTTTGAAGGATGCGGGCAAACTGCCAAGGGGATTTTCTCCAACAATATAAAGGGCTTTGATCTCACCGCGATGCGCCGCTTCAATCATCTCCGGCAGACTCAGACCTGGATTGCCCACTTCCGGCGTCGGCAATTTGCCGTGCCATGCAGAGGCAAAACGCTGTCGGTTTGCTTCACTTTTGTAGGAAACTTGTCCCGGTAGAAATTCTGGCACTGCCCCCATATCCACGGCACCCTGCTCATTGCTCTCTTCGCAAATGGGGTGGACACCGGCCCCTTTTTTCTCGAACAATCCGGTCAAAAAGGCCAGATCAATCAGGCGCTGCACATTTTCATAGCCGCCTTCTTGAGAGACAATGCCCTCGCCCCAAATCAGTGTGCCGCGTTTTGACTTTGCCAAAGATTCTGCCGCTTCAACGATTTTTTCCCAGGCCAGACCACAGCCCTCAGCAATGTGCTCTTCGGAAAGATCGGAAACCGCCGCTTCAATGGCTTTATAAGCGAAGGGATATTTTTCCACAAAGCCTTGATAGGCACATTTTGTTGTTATGACCGCTTTGACCAGTCCTTGCAAAAAGAGGGCTTCTGAGCCGGGAGTGATCTGCAAAGGCTGGCTTGCCAGGGCCATCATCTTGGTTTCCCAGCGTTCGGCAACCATAATCGTGGCGTTAAAATCCGCCTTTGCTTTTTTCAGTCGAAGGGCGGCAATGGGGTTGGTCTCCGTGATATTGGAACCCACCAGTAAAATAACATCGGAAAGGGCGATTTGCTCATAGCTGGTCGTTGATCGTCCGACACCCAAGGCATGTTGCATTGCCAGAACAGAATTCATGTGACCATAACGTGCAGAAGTATCAATGTTGTTAGATCCCAGAATGCCACGCATCAAGCGCTGAAAAAGAAAAACCGCTTCATTGGTGCAGTGTCCACCGATCAAGCCAGCAATGGTCTGTCCTCCGTGCTTATTTTTAATGTCATTCAACTGCTTTGCAATGAGGGAGAGGGCTTTGTACCAGGGCACTTCACTCAACTGTCCATCGGTTTTCATGAGCGCATGGCTCAGGCGTTTTTTGCTTTCGATATATTGAAAACCGAAACGACCGCGCACACAAATGCCGCCATGCCCCTCTCCAGGCCCCACATCAAAGCCGAATTTTGACTCCCAGGAAAAGTCGCTTGAAATCTGCACAACCGTCTGGTCTTTGCTTTCGAGTGTTAGCTGACAGCCATCCGAGCAGTAGTTGCAAGTTGTCTTGGTCTTTTTTAATTGCCAGGGTTTGTAGGCGTATTTTGAAAAATTATTAACGATTGCGCCCACCGGACAAACCGCGAGACAGTCCCCACAAAATTCACAGAAGAGGGTTTCGCCGCCATGCGCACCGACCATGGTATTTTTATTTTCCTTGTAAAAACAGAGGGCGTCTACCAATTGCACTTCTTTGCAGACATTGATGCACTGGCCGCAACGAATGCAACGCTCCATGTTAAATCCGAGTACGATGCTGCGATTGTCTTCGGGAATGTCCTTGCGTTTTTTCCCTTTTTTGATGTCATAGACACCCAGGTCGTAGGTCATGTCCTGAAGTTCACATTGGCCGTCGGCATCACAGACGGGACAATCAAGCGGATGCGTGGTTAAATGTTTTTCAACCGCCTTTTTCCGTGCTTCAGTCATTTTGTCTGTTTCGGTGTGAACCACCATGCCGTCAAGCGACTTTGCCGTGCAGGCCCGAACATTGTTCTTTTTGCCTTCAACTTCAACAAGGCAAAGACCACAGGAACCAAAGGGAGAAAAAGAATAGTGGTAACACATGGCAGGCAGTTCGACACCTGTGTCTTTAATCGCGTTGAAGAGAGAAGAGCCCTCTTCAACAACAACTTCCCTGCCGTCAACGGTGAGGGTCGCCATCTTTTTTTCTTCGCCTTCCGCAACCGGAACGCT
>CAZRYI010000086.1:0-7738 GCA_964604255.1 uncultured Nitrospirota bacterium | reverse complement strand
CATGACAAGTAAAAAACAAAAATACCTTTATTTTATCGGCTACTTGCTTTTTGGTCTTGCGGCTTTTGTGATTTTTTTTCTGATGACTTTTCCTTTTGCGCTCCTGGAAGAAAAAGGACTGCATCTGCTTGAGACAGAAACTGGCTGTGTGGTGACGATCAATGCAAGCGATTATGCTTTGCCAATTTCGATGCGCTGGCAAGGCATTGATGCTACTTGTCCAAAAAAACTTTTCTCAAAAGGGGCCGCAGGAAATGCCCATCTCAAACTTTCATCCCTGGATTTCTCCCTTGCGCTTTGGCCACTGATTTTGAAACAAGCAGGGGAAATTGATTTTGATGTTCTTTGGGGAGAAGGCACGTTATCGGGACACTTAAGTGTCGTGCAAAAAGACGGTGTCCCTGCCTTCACATTAACGAATCTCAAAGGAGCCGCGCTTCAAGTGAAGGAAATCGATCCCGGCATCTCAGGTCTGCTGGCCCTCACGGGCGAGGGCAGTTGGCAGGCTCAGGATGTTATCAAGGGAAAGGGTCGCCTCTCATTAACACTTGATGATGCCAAATTTGCATCGTTTGCAGGTCAAAACCTGCCCCTGGGGGAAGTGGGTTTTTCAAAAATAGCCGCACAGCTTTTCTGGAAAGAGGGCCGCGTTGTCGCCGAGCAGTTTTCAGCGATTGGAGACTTGGTCGATTTAAAGAGTGAAAGTGGCACCCTCATCCTTCGTAAACCCCTTGAGCGCAGCATTCTATCCCTTTCTCTTCAGGCAAGACCCAAAGGCAGTATCAAAGAAATGGCCGCCCTGTTTGTGCAAGGGTATAATGAAAAAGACGCCTTGAAACTCCGCTTGAATGGGCCAGTTGTTTCACCGAAAATTTCGGTAAACGGCCGGTCTGTGCAATAAAAATATCGGAAGCACCGCAGGAAAACGTTGTAAATGGGACAGATGATTTTAGGTCTTGATATTGGACAATCGTCGATTAAAGGCATTCGGCTCACGAAGAGTTTGAGAGGGCTGCGTCTGGTCGATTGTTTTGTTCATCCTATTTTAAGAGATGGATCAATTCAGGAACCCGGCGTTCTGAATGTCCGGCAAATTGAAGCGCTTGAGTCTTTAGTTGCAGAAGGGAAAATCGTTCACGGCGACCTCATCGCCCTCTCCCTGCCTGGAGATCTCATTTCCTTTCGTGAAATGTCTTTTCCCTTTTCCGAGCCCAAAAAACTCGAACAAATCGTTCCTTTTGAGATGGAAGCCGCACTGCCCTTCGACCTGGAAACATTGACCGTCGATTACATGGTGCTTAAAAATCGGCGACAAATAGGCCAAACACCATCAGACGAAAAAAAGCATCCCCTGCTCGTTGCTGCAATTCAGAACGAGATTTTGTCCGGGTATCTGGCGCAATTACAGCCTCTGGGCATTGACCCGGCATGGATTGGCCCAAATGCCTTGTCGCTTTATGCCTATGCACAATATCAGCTCGGCCTTCCTGCAAAACCAGGCAGCACGCAAGACACCTTGCTTGTCATCAATATTGGTGCATCCAGAACAGTGCTTTGCAGTATTTATGGTGGTGCGCTGCAATGGCTTCGCACGATCCCCCTGGGTGGCGACCTGCTGACTGAAAGTTTGAAAAAAACCTGCCAACTCACCTGGGAGGAAGCCGAGGCCCGGAAAAAAGAAATTGATCTCTTAAAGGTTGATGCAAATCCAGAAGAAAAAAAAGAACTTGCGGCGCTGGAAGGCGGCGTGCTGCGGTGGATGATGGAAGTCGAAAAGACCATTCGTGTTAATGATGCCGGTGGACATTCCGCATCGCCGCAGATTTCAAGAGATGAAGCAGACGCACCTGAAGCAGCACCGGGAGAACAAGGTTTGCTCCACCTCTGCGGCGGTGGCAGCGGACTGAAAGGTTTGTCAGATCTCTTGTCGAATCGACTTGAGAGGGTGACGATTGCAATCCAGAACGATGCAAAAGGCCGTGGTACATCGGTTTCCGGTCTTGATCTGCTGGAAAACAAGCTTGTTGTTTCTGTTTACCCGGAAGCCTTGGGTCTCGCAATGCAGGAGAGCGAGGGCCCGCCCCTTAACTTCAGGAAAGACCTTTTTGTTTTTGGAAAAGAAACCATTGAAAGACGACACCATTTTGTCACTATCGGACTGATTGGTCTCATCCTGCTTGCCTTGTTGGGTGGTAATCTCTACTTGCGTTACACCCTGGAAGAGCAGCGCTTCCAGGGACTCAAAACAGCACTTCGTAGCGCATTTACCCAGACTTTTCCGAAAGTTAGAAATGTGGTGAACGAGGTAGAGCAAACCCGCACGGCGATTAAGCAACTGAAAAAACGGGCGGATTTTTTTGGTCTGGATGAAAAAAGCCCGCTTCTGGTCTTAAAAGAAATCACTGAAGCCATTCCCGAGGGCGTGAAAATAGATGTTTTCAATATTGTGATTGATGGTGGCAAAGTCCGAATCCAGGCCCATACCAATTCATTTGAATCGGTGGATCGTATTCGTGGCGGCCTGCTCAGCACAAAACAATTTAGAAGTGTTGAAGTCAGTGATGCGAAGGTGATGGCCGATCAAAAACGGGTACGTTTTCGGATTAAAATGACCATTGTTGCAGACGAATCGTCGTGAAAAGTTAGGGAAGTATTTTGGAAAAAACAGGACTCTTCAAAGGGATTGACTCATTTCTGATGCGCCTCTCCGGGCGGGAAAAATGGATGCTGGGTGGAGGCGGTTTGCTCGCCATCTTCCTCGTCGTCTACTTTATTTGGGTGGATCCGATGCTGATGCGGATGGAAAAGCTGGAAAAACTCATCCCAAGAAAGCAGCAGGCACTTCAGGAATTGCTGCTCTTGAAAGAAGAATACCTTGAAATCTCACAAAAAATTAAAGGCATTGAGAAAGGTCTGCCCGCAGAGAGCGCCTTTTCGTCTCTGTCCTTCCTTGAAGAAAATGCAGCTTCCAATCGCATTCGAGACAAAATTGCTTTCATTCGCCCCTTAAGTCCGCAACTCAAAAAGCCTTACCGTGAAATTCCGGTCGAGGTTAAAATTGAAGATGTCAGCCTCTATCAGATTATTCCTTTTTTAAGCGCCATCGAACGCGCCCCGCAGGGTCTGCGTATCAAGCGACTTGCAATAAAAACACGTTTTTCAGATCCTGATAAGATGGATGTCACCTTCCTGGTTCTTTCCTATGAAAAGGTCGCCTCTTAAAAATCAACGAGGTTTCGCCCTCCTACTCTCCCTTTTGATCATCTTTCTCCTGGTTGTCATCATTCTGGAGGCCGATTTTCGTGTCAGGGCTGACCTGCGTGCGGCAGGCAACTTTCGAGATGACCTGAAGGCCTTTTATCTTGCCAAATCCGCTGTTTCTGCGGCAGAAGCCCTGATCACGGATGACAGTAAAAACAGCAGTGCTTACGATGACCTGAATGAATTCTGGTCCTTTCCGATCCCGGAATACCCCCTGGGTGATGGCTTTTTGAGTGGCAGGCTGGTGGATGAAGAGCGGAAGATCAATATCAATTTCCTCGTCACCAAAAACAGTACCGGGCAGATGGTTGTCGAGAGTGGTCGCAAACAACAGCTTGAACGTCTGTTTGAGCTGTTGGAGCTTGATCCTCAGTTGGTTGATCCCATCATCGACTGGGTGGACAGCGATGATCAATCGCTCCCTTTCGGAGCGGAAGAGGGTGCCTATCAACTGCGCAATCCCCCCTATTCTCCTGCAAATGCAGCCTTTGAAACCTTGCAGGAGCTTCACATGGTTGAAGGGATCACCGATAAAATCTATCGGAAAATTTCCCCCTATCTCACGGTCTACGGCAAAGGCAAGATCAACGTCAATACCGCCGATGCCCTGGTGATTCGGAGTTTTGATCCAGGCCTGGACGAAACAGCCGCACGCATTATCTTCGACAAACGCCCCTTCGATGACGTGCCGGAATTCAAAAAACACCTGCAAACGGAATTAAGTGATATCTATCAGCGGATGCTGGGTCTCGGCAGCCTCAACTGGCTTGCAACCAAAAGCAATTATTTCCTCCTGAGGGCAGAAGGGCGCGTTGGACGCACCCGAAAAATTGCCCGGGCCGTTATCAAAAGAACCGGAACAAAAACGCAACGGCTCTATTTCCGCGTGGGTTTTAGAGATGAATAGTGAGAATATGGCATTTCTTTTCTTGCAGCATTTCCCGTGTTATAATCCTGAGTTACTTAGATTGCGCGAGAGTGGCGGAATGGTAGACGCGCCAGATTTAGGATCTGGTGAGGTAACTCGTGGGGGTTCAAGTCCCCCCTCTCGTACCATATTGACATCAGTGAAAACCGTCGATAAAATATCTCACTTTTAACCGCAGAAGAAGGAATGAATGAAGGTTCAAGTTGAAGACATCTCCCCGGTAAAAAAAGCCCTCACCATAGAAGTCCCACAAGATATTGTTTCCAGAGCATTCACTGTCGCTTATGCCGACCTGAATCACAAAGTGAAGGTGCCCGGTTTTCGTCCGGGCAAAGTGCCCCTTCGTTTGCTTGAAAAAAGGTATGGTGGCGCAGTCAAGGACGATATCCTTCGTGATCTGATTCCAGAATATTACGAAAAAGCGGTTGATGAAACGGGGATTTTTCCGGTGGATCTGCCCGTTTTTGATCGGGTCGAAGCTAAAAAAGATCAGCCCCTCTCATTTAAAGCCACTGTAGAAGTACGACCGAAAATCACACTCGCTGACTACAATGGCATTATTCTCCCCCGGAAAAAGACCGAGGTCTCAGACGAGGAGCTTGAGCAGGCCCTAAAAGCAAAGCAGGAAGAGTTGGCCCAGCTTGAACCCAGCGCGGATGATTATGCTGCTGTGCTTTCAGACCATGTTGTCATGAACTTTGAAGGATCGGTTGCTGGTATTGCGCTTCAGGATGGCAAACAAGAGGGATTTACACTTGAAATCGGCTCCAACACCCTGCCTGAACCGCTCGAAAAAGCACTGATCGGCAAGAAAAAAGGCGATGCTGTCGATATGGAAGTGCCTTATCCTGATGATTTTCAAAACAAAGACGTTGCTGGAAAATCCGTCCGTTTCCAAATCGAGGTCTTGGAAATCAAGAAAAAGGTGCTACCAGCCCTGGATGATGAATTTGCCAAAGATGCCGGAAAAACCGATCTGAACGCTTTTAAGAACGACTTGAAAGCCGCGCTGCTTGATCGGAAACTGGCGCAGCAGAAAGAAGACCAGCGAAAAGTGCTTTCCGAAAAATTAGTTGCAATGCACAATGTTGAAGTCCCGGATTCAATGCTTACTTATGAACTGCGAACGATGATGTCGTATTTTAAGGGTTCGGGCAATGAAGCTGGAGGCAATGAAGCTGAAAAAGCGGAAAACATGGAAAAGCTCCTGGCACCGATGGCAAAACAGCGGGTTCAAGAAGGTTTGATTTTATCTGAGATTTCAAAACAGGAAAAATTCGAGATCAGCGCCGATGAAATTGAGACTGAAATCGAATCCATTGCCCAGCGAAGAGGATTCTCTCCGGCTGAAATGAAACGCCAGATCCATAAAAAAGATGGTGCGATCTCAGGTCTGCGCTCGCAATTGTTGGAGCGAAAAGCCCTTGACCTTGTTTTTTCAAAAGCAGGTTTTGAGGATGTCAGTGACGAGGCAATTGAAGTGGAAGCAACAACTGAAAATAAACCAGAAGAAGGGGGTGAATCTTAATGTTAGTGCCGATGGTAATCGAACAATCGAACCGTGGTGAGCGGGCCTATGATATCTACTCCAGGCTTCTGAAAGACCGGATTATTTTTTTAGGCACCGGCGTTGATGATAACGTCGCCAACCTGATCATTGCACAGCTCTTGTTTCTCGAAGCCGACGACCCTGAAAAAGACATCAACCTCTACATCAATTCTCCGGGCGGTGTGGTGACTTCAGGACTCGCAATTTATGACACCATGCAATACATTAAATCCCCCGTATCTACTATTTGCATCGGTCAGGCGGCCAGCATGGGTGCGCTCCTCTTAGCCGCCGGGGCAGCAGGGAAACGTTTTGTCCTGCCAAACGCACGGGTGATGATCCACCAGCCGGCAGGTGGTTTTCAGGGACAGGCCACCGATATTGACATTCATGCCAAAGAGATTTTGAAGACCCGTTTGCGTTTAAATGAAATCATGGCAAAACATACGGATCAGACGCTCGAAAAAATTCAGACCGATACAGAGCGGGATTATTTCATGTCCGGCGAAGAGGCGAAAACCTATCATCTGGTGGATGAAGTCATCGAACGTGCACCGAAACACGATAAATAATTAAAAATTTTAGAAGATTTTATTTCGGCAGGAGCGTCATAAATGGCAAAAAACGAAAAAACTGAATTACACTTGCGTTGTTCTTTTTGTGGGAAAAATCGAGACGAAGTAAAGAAACTCATTGCCGGGCCCACGGTCTACATCTGCGATGAATGTGTTGATCTTTGCAACGACATTATTGCTGAGGAGTGGGAAGGTGAAAAAAGCACCGTCAGTTCTTCCCTGCCAAAACCCGTTGAGATCAAAGAAGTGCTCGACCAATATGTCATCGGGCAGGATCAGGCCAAAAAGGTGCTTTCAGTCGCCGTGCACAATCACTACAAACGGGTGGCATCGAATGCCCAGAACGATGATGTCGAACTTCAAAAAGGCAATATCCTCATGGTCGGCCCAACCGGCACAGGGAAAACCCTTCTGGCTCAAACCCTGGCCCGCATCATTGATGTGCCCTTCACCATTGCAGATGCTACCACGCTGACAGAGGCCGGTTATGTGGGAGAAGATGTTGAAAACATTGTGCTCAAACTTCTGCAAGCCTCTGATTACGATGTGGAAAAAGCCGAAAAAGGCATCGTCTACATTGATGAAATTGACAAGGTTTGTCGCAAAAGTGACAGCCCCTCAATTACCCGTGATGTTTCCGGCGAAGGCGTTCAGCAGGCCCTGCTCAAATTGATTGAAGGCACCGTTGCTAACATCCCGCCGCAAGGCGGTCGAAAACACCCGCATCAGGAATTTATCCAGGTGGATACCACCAATATTCTTTTCATTTGCGGGGGGACTTTTATCGGCCTGGAAAACATCATCGGAGATCGCATTCAGAAAAAGGCGATGGGTTTCGGTGCTGAGGTGAAAGGCAAAGGTCAACGGAAAATTGGTGAACTTTTTGCGAAGGTGGAAGGAAAAGACCTGATTCAGCATGGCTTGATCCCAGAGTTTGTTGGACGGATGCCCATCGTGGCGACACTGAATGACCTGGACGAACAGGCCCTCGTTCAAATCCTGACCGAGCCGAAAAATGCCTTGATCAAACAGTACGAAAAACTGTTTTCCCTTGAAAAAGTCAAACTAAAATTTACAGACAAAGCTGTGTCCGCAGTCGCCAGAAAGTCATTTGAGCAAAAAACAGGTGCCCGTGGTCTGCGATCCATTCTTGAAAAAATCATGCTCGACTTGATGTACGAAGTCCCTTCCCTGCCCCAGGTCAAAGAGTGTGTCATTACCGAAGAGGTCATCAAAGGCTCCGCTGAACCGGTTCTTTTATATGAACGGGAAAAAGAAATTAAATCCGCCTGAGCGGCATCCAATCAGATCCAGGGTATTGTCCCCCCTTGCAAGCCATCCTTTCCGGCTCTGTTTTTTCCTTTTTCTCCTGACGATGCAGTCTTGCGCCTATGGCGTAAAAGCCATTCCAGACGCGCTCAAAAC
>CAZRYI010000085.1:0-7788 GCA_964604255.1 uncultured Nitrospirota bacterium | reverse complement strand
GTCATCTGGCAACCGGTTGGGTGGTAGTTCAATTTCACAAACACGAATTAAGTCCGGAGATGTTTTGAAGCAGCTCGCTTTAGGAAAATAACAATACCAGGCTTGTTGTTTGAGTATTATTCTGATTTGGAAGAAATCACAGAAGGACATGGTGGAAATAGAAAAAACTTCGGCAAACCCCGGCGCAGTTGGACGTTTCATGAAAAATGTTTTCGGCAGTCGGACCATAAAGGCTCACCCGGAGGCCCCTGAAGGTATGCGCATTTATGTCGTGGGCGATATTCATGGCAGGCTTGATCTGCTGAATATCTTGCACGAGGAAATTTGCCAAGACGCCAGCCAGTTTCCTAATTTGCAAATTATCCAGATTTTCCTTGGCGACTACGTGGATCGGGGGCTTGATTCAAAGGGCGTTGTGGATTGGCTTATCAAGCCGCCGCCAAAAGGTTGGAAACGAATTTGCCTTAAGGGCAATCACGAAGCGATGGTGCTCGATTTTCTTGATAATTGTAATCTGGCAAAACAATGGCAACGAAACGGCGGGCTGGAGACATTGTATTCCTACGGCGTAGATATCAAGAGCCTGCGTGGTGAGGACGACCCTCAAGCCTTGCAGGATGATTTTAAAAAAGTATTTCCGAAATCCCATGTAAAATTTTTTGATGGCTTGCCACTTTTCACTGAGTTTGGTGATTACTTTTTCGCCCATGCTGGAGTAAGACCGGGAATATTGCTCCACAAACAAAAAAAACAGGATCTTCTTTGGATTCGAGATGATTTTTTATCAAGTCAAATGGACTTCGGTAAAGTTGTGGTGCATGGACATACACCAACAGAAAAACCACAAATCTTGCCCAACCGCATCAATATTGACACCGGCGCATATATCACAGGTGATCTGACCTGCCTGGTACTTGAGAGCAAATGGCAACGATTTTTGTAAATACTTTCCAATTTCCAGTAATTTGCAGCTCATCCGACAGATTAATGATGTTAAATAAAAACAATATTTCCGACTCCCCTTTTATACTATAATATGTTATTAGAAAGAAGGTCTGTTTTACCAAGGATTTATTTCATGCGCCATAAATTTACAGTTTGTATTTTAAGCATGGTGGCAAGCCTCGCGTTTTTGCCCGCTTCTGCCCAAACGAATAACAGTGTGCCTTCCGCAACTCTGGCCGCTTTGACAACTTCGCCCGGGATCATTTTAGATACTTACCCGGCTGGTGGTGCGGGGATGGTTAATTTTGTGGCGCGGGCTTTATCTTCTGATATTGGCCTCCTTGACAAGGTTCTAGGATTGCTCAAAACTGCCAATGACAATCAAAAAGCGGCAATCGGTGCTGGCCTGGCAAGAGCGGTTAAATTTTATACCGATCTGGCGGCAAGTAGCATAGATGATGACGCAAAAAAACAGGCTGCGGATAACGCTGACCTGATTTCCAAGTCCATAGCGCAAAGCAATACGCCGATTACATTGGCATCGTTTCGGTCAGCATCAGGAAGCGCTCCTGCCGCAATTCCCGGGCAATCAGGCGCTCCCGGCGGCAACGTAGGCAGTTCAACTCCAGGCACCGGCAGCGACAGTGGCGGCACACTTGTCACCAACAGCTCTGCGAATTTTTTAGATTCCGGTGGGGGTTCAAGTTTTACAGCCTCGAGCGGCAGTACATCTGTGAGCCCGTCCTCATAGACCACATTGCAACAGCTATATGTTTGTTCGCAAGCATTGCATAAATTACTTTAGCGGGCAGTTCAGCGTCCGCTTTTTTAATCTCTGGTTTTGAGTATTGGAGACACACGTGAACCGCCAGTGGCTTGATTCTAGTCGGGTTTCCCCACCCGATGAGTCCCCAATGAACGAAATGACGATCTCTCTTGATGAGATCATTTCTGTTATCAGACGTCGCGTTCGTATCATTCTATCAGTGGCGGTTCTCTGCGTCGTTTTAGCCGGTATCTATGTATTTTCCGCAAAACCGGTATATCAGGGCAAAGCCGTAATCTTGATTGACCCGACCAATCAACAGCAAGTGTTGGGCAATTCCCCTTCAGATGCCATTCTTTTGAAAGATAATCTGGTCGTTGAGAGCGAGATTGAAGTCATTCGCTCTGGTGAGCTTTTGAAGCAAGTTGCAAAAAAACAGAACATCTATTCCGACCCTGACTATACAACATCTTCACTTCTGTCTCTCGCAAAAGGTTGGATTTATGAGCAACTTCAGTTTTCAGAACCCGTGTCAGACGCCAGCAGGAACAGAAGTGTTTTTGAAAGCTTTCGCGAAAATGTTAGCGCCAAACGCATTGGTCTAACCTATGCAATCCAGATAAATTATCAATCTGTAAGTCCCGAACGGGCAGCAGAGGTTACGAATGCCATAGCGCAAGGATATCTTGAAGACAAACTGGAAATCCGATTCTCTGCTACCAAACGTACAAGTGAATGGCTGCGCCAACGTCTTTCAACTTTGCAAAACGAGGTAAAAGTATCCGAACGAGCGGTTGAACTCTTTAAAGAAGAAAATGATATTGTCGATACCTCTGCCGGTCTGGTTACAGATCAACAGCTTTCTGAATTGAACAGTCAGCTTATTCTTGCCCGCGCGAAAATGGCAACCGCTAAAGCGCGTTTTGATCGCATTCAGATTATAATTCAGGAAAAAAACGCTGATGCAGCACTGGCTGATGTTTTAAGCAGTCCGGAAATCATCTCTTTGAGGAGAAAATATGCCACTTTTCAAAATCAGACCCGGAAATTTGAAGATAAATATGGCGCAAATCACCTGGCTACAAAAAACGCCAGAGCTGAAGTTTTGCGGATCCAGACCCTTATCCTGGAGGAGATGAAAAGGATTGAGCAAAGCTACGAAAGCGCTTATATAATCGCAAAATCCCGGGTAAATGCCTTCGAGAAGGAACTCGACAAGCAAAAAGGTGTGTATGTTTTCAGCGGACAAAAGCAGATAAAGCTCCGGGAACTCGAGCGCCAGGCAAATGCAACAAGAGAGTTATACAAGAGCCTTTTGGAGGGTTTTCGCAATTCCAGCGAACGTGAAACGCTGCCCACAAACAACGCGCGGATTATCGAACTTTCTGACCCCCCTATCATCCCAGTAAAGCCAAAGAAAAGACTAATCCTCATATTGGCACTTGTATTTGGCATCGCCGCCGGTACCGGACTGGCCTTTCTGCGTGAAACTCTTGATAAGTTGGTATGGACCCCGGAAAGTATCGAAAAGCTGACCGGCCAAAACAATCTGGGTCTGATCCCAGAATTGCAAATAAAATTCCCAAAAACGAAACGAAAAAGAAGTCGGTCAAAAGAACCTGTGGAGGAGCAGGACACAGAAGCCACGACTTTGCAATTTCTTGCACCAAATGTGCTCGCGCCATTTCAAGAAACTCTTTCTGACCGATTTAGCCACCTCAGCGAAGTATTACGAAATATTCTGGTTTCGTTGACACTTTCGAACAAAAACTCCGAGCAAAAAGAGGCAAAAGTAATTACTTTTGTTTCCACGGTCCCCAACGAAGGAAAAACGACACTCAGTATACTGCAGGCTTTATATCAGTCAGCGGGCAACCACAGGACACTGTTAATCGACAGCGATTTTCGCAGACCATTTTTGACTGAAATGCTGGCTCCGGGAGCTCCGCGGGGGATTTGTGAACTGGCACTGGATTCTAATCCGGATCTGAAACGCTATATATGGCGTGACGAAAAAAGCGGCCTTGATTTTTTGCCAGCTTCCCGACTGAATTCCCGCATCAATGCCAATGACATATTCATCAATGGTGATGTCGACAGGATAATCGGCTGGTTCCGTGAACACTACGATTATATTATTATCGATCTTCCACCAATCCTCATTATCCCTGATGTCCGCGTGCTTTCCGAAACAATCGATCACATTGTCTATGTTGTGGAATGGGGAAAAATCCACCAACAATCTATTGCTGAAGCCCTCAAGAGTTCACCTGAGCTCAATGACCTGATTATTGGCAGCGTCCTCAACAAAGTGAACATCAAGAAGATAAAAAAGTATGGGGGTTATTATTATGGCTCCAACTACTATTATGACTAGATTAGACCATAATCAGAGCAACACATTTGAAAATCGATGGCTCCTCAGGTGCAAAAACATCATAGCCTCACCTGGCAGGCAACCATGATTGTCATGTTTCGTTTGGGGCTTGTCGGTTTCAGTGTCCTCTGGAGCCTGATGGTCCTGCCTGTAGAAGCCGTGCGCCTGATGTATTCGGATACACAAAAAACTATTGCAACAGGAAGAACAGACAAAAACACCGGGTTTGATAAAGCAATTTCTGCTTACACAGCAATTTCCGACCTTGGGGTTTGCATGCCTGGTATACGTGAGCAACTGGCCTTTTTGCTGGTGAATCGAGCAAAAAACAATTCCGGCCCGCTAATAGTGTCTCAAATTGACAGTGATCTCAATCAAGCTGATCAGGTACTGAGGGGTCTTTTAGCCTGCTCCCCATTTGAGTCTAATCAATGGCTTTCTCTGGCAAGCCTGGATGTTAAGCGTAATGGTATTCGCGATCAGGCTTTTGGTTTCCTGAAGCTTTCGTACTTAACCGCCCCTCGCGAAGGATGGATAATTGAACGCCGTCTGACTTTTGCCGTCAGTGTCGCCGCGTTTTTGCCGGATGCTTTGAAAGTGCAAATTCAACGCGATATTTCAGAGATGGAAAAAATGCCGGGTATGAAGCGTCGACTTTTAAAACGGCTCAATCTCCAGTCCCTTACAGAACTGAAACTATTTTTTGGTTAATTTTTAATTATTCTGTGATATATTAACCACAATTTAAAACAACTAATTATTATGTATCCGTTTTATCAATAGACACTATGTAATTCGACCAAAATCGGATATAAGGTATAAACTTTTCTGCAATTTGACTATAAGAATTAATAGAATTTTCGGGGGATTTACGTGTTTAAAAAATTTAACTCGGTGATTACCACGCTAGTTGCAGCATTGGTGCTCACAAGTTGCTCCATACTTCCAAACTCAGGGCCGTATTCCGGATCCTTTTCTACTAGTGCTTACGATTACGTCCAGGCAACTCCAACAACTGATAATGCCGGAGAGTTGCTTGGCCAATATGTTCTTGTCGATATTGATAGCCAGGTCACAAAAATTTTGGAACGCAGACCATACAAACCATTTGACGGTCGTTTCACCGGTCGTCGCAACCCTGCTGATATCCGGGTTGGCGTCGGCGATACGGTTCGGGTGACCATTTTCGAAGCCGGGTCAGGCGGGCTTTTTATCCCGACGGGCTCCACTTTGAGTAATGGTAACTTTGTCAATATACCCGATCAACAGGTTGACCAGAGTGGTCAAATCAAAGTGCCTTATGCGGGCCTGATCAAGGTTGTTGGAAAACGCCCTTCAAGGATTGCCGCTCAAATTGAAGACATTTTTGCCGGTCTGACCAGAATTGATGTTGGCTCTAAAAAAGGTAATTTTAACCCTACTGGTTCCACCGCGCTGGATCCGCGGGTAATTGTAACTTTGCCCGACCGAACCTCCAATTTAATCACAGTATTGGGGGATGTTAATGAGGCTGGGAGATTTAATATCACTCTGGGTGGTGAAAGGGTTCTTGATGCCATTGGGTTAGCAAAAGGGGCAAAATTTCAGGACTACGAAACGCTTGTTACTCTTCAACGCGGCATACGCAAGGCGACAGTTCGCCTTAGTTCTCTGACCCAAAATCCC
The DNA here is from genome assembly GCA_964604255.1 of uncultured Nitrospirota bacterium. Lineage (GTDB taxonomy): Bacteria > Nitrospirota > Nitrospiria > SBBL01 > JAADHI01 > JAJDBU01. The sequence goes on along the minus strand of CAZRYI010000085.1, from coordinate 2,035 downwards.
AGGAATGATACCTTCCTGTTTCCACGCGATGTCGTTTATGTAAAAAGGGATCAACGTTTCTTTACAGTCGTTGGCGCAACAAATTCAAATGGCCAGGTTCCTTTTGATAGGGAAAGCCTTTCGATTGCCGATGCTCTTGCTAAATCAGGTGGCCTCGAGGATGGGCGTTCAGATCCTCAGACAATTGTATTATATCGCAGTGAAGCTGGCTCTACTTTAAGAAAAATGGGGGCAAAAACGCCGGAGCAATACAAAAATCTTGTTCCGACCATTTACCGTTTGAATTTGAGGAAGCCTTCCGGTTTTTTCCTGGCACAAAATTTCAAACTGCGTGATAATGACCTTATCTATGTCTCTAATGCACCATTCGTAGAATGGGTCAAAGTGCTGTCCGCGATCAACGCCAATAGCCTGACGACGATAACTGGTCGAGGCGCACTTCTCGCGGTTGGCGTGACCAACTAATATAATTCTGGTTTTAGCCAGAAGGTTTGCCCGGATCTTTTACATGAAAAGATCCGGGCATTTTAATTAATTAATTACCCTCTGTGGTGACACTATGGGCCTAGTCCGCTTTTACGTCGTAATTGTTCTTTTCGCACCGCTACTTTGGGGCGCAGTTTACCCATGGACCACGGCTGTTTGGCTGTTAATGCTTGCTGCCATTGCCATGCGATTACCAGGCGAGTGGTTTAGAGGACCTAAATTCACGACACTCTCGCTATATTCAATTGTTATTGCCTTCATAGTAGTCATTGTTCTCCAGGTGCTGCCTGGCACTTTTTCGATTATACCCAACAGCATCTGGAGCCTGTCTGCTCAAGCCCTTGAAAGCAAGATCAATGAGCGCGTTGCGGCAGACCTGAGCTCCTTGATTTGGGAACTGGGCACTGTTGCGCTGTATGCGCTGGCATTCTGGTCAGCGCTTGCTATTGGCAGTGATCGGCACCGGGCGACAACTTTTTTGAAATGGGCAGTATGGGGAACGGCAATATTGGTTGCTTCGACATTGACGCTTTATTTTGCCGATGAGAGATTCCTTTTGTGGGAAAAACGCATCCACTATCTGGGTAGTTTTACTCATGGCTTTGTTAACCGTAATACTGCCGCTTCATTTTTGGGAACATTTTTGCTGGTTTCATTGGGCTTGCTGATCCGATCCTGGCGAAATCTACGCCTTTCATGGAACCGGTTTAGTCCTCATATGTTTGATGAGGCATTGCCTGATCTGATCAAGCAAGTCCTCCCCTATATTATCGCAACCTCTGTATTCTCCGTAGGCCTGCTCCAAACCGGGTCCCGGGCCGGCATCCTGTTCACCGGCGTGAGCATAATTTTTCTTATTGTCCTGCTGTTTGCTAAATCAAAAGCCGGGCGTTTTTCAAAGATAACCGGCATTTTGGTACTCCTTGGTCTGTTACTATGGTCCTTTAGCAACTGGGGCGACAAAGTTTCCGCGCGCATAGATGCACAGGGCCTGGAATTGACCGGTCGTAGTGATGCCTATTCAGCAACAATTGAGATGATAAAAGATTATCCTTTGCTTGGCCTCGGCCTTGGAAGTTTTACCAGCACATTTCCGGTATACAAACCACCCACACTTCAAGCCGATCAATTTTGGGATAAAGCTCACAATACCTACCTTGAAGTTACAGCGGAGATGGGGATACCCTTTGCAATCCTGCTGGCACTGTTCTGGGTTGGCCTGTTTATAGTTCTCATGCATGGATATTTCACCAGAAAGCGGCGATATGTCCTTCCCGCGATTGGCGCTTCCTGCTGGCTACTAGCCAGTTTACATTCGTTTGTAGATTTTTCGCTACAGATACCCGGGCAGGCTATTGCTCTGGCGGCCATACTGGGCGTTTGCCTTGCACAAACATACCGACAAGGCCGAAATTGAGTCACTCTGGAATCGCGGCGATTATGAAGCGCACCTTCAGGGCTTTCTGACAAAATCAAATCGATTATTTCAAGTCCAACCCAGTCAACCGTATCAATTCTTTACGAATACTGATCTTATTCTCTAAATGGC
>CAZRYI010000084.1:0-7835 GCA_964604255.1 uncultured Nitrospirota bacterium | reverse complement strand
AATCTTTATAAAGGTATTTTGAAAGAAAAACCCTGGCTGGGCGAAGCGGAACAAAAACCTGGGATCAAACATATTCAAAACAGCATCCGAGTGATGCGAAGCACCGCAATGCTCATGTGGCTTTCTGTTGTTTTGGTACTGATTTTTACAGGACAATTTTTATGAAGGCTTTTGTCATCGCGGGGACACATAGCGGCGCAGGCAAAACAACCGTTTCTATCGGCCTCATGGCCGAATTTAAACGACAGGCTTTTACCGTGCAGGCCTTCAAAGTCGGGCCGGACTACATTGACCCTTCCTATCATCGTTTGGCAACGGGTCGGCCCTCCCGCAATTTGGATACCTGGTTATGCAGCAAAGCAGCCGTCAAACGGAGTTTTGCCCGAGCAGCCGCAGAGATCAACGTGGTCGAGGGTGTCATGGGCCTGTTTGACGGAGCCAAAGGAGGAAAGGGCAGTACCGCTGAAATATCACAAGTCCTTGATTTACCAGTAATTTTGGTGGTGGATGCCAAGGGCATGGCGCAATCGGTGGGGGCCTTAGTGCAGGGTTACGCGCAGTATCAACAACAGACGCGCATTACAGGCGTGATTTTCAACCGTGTGGCTTCTGCCGGACATTATGATTATTTAAAAAAAGCCGTCAAAGTGCCCAGCCTCGGCTGGATTGCAAAAAACAAAGACATGCACTTGCCCGAACGCCATCTGGGACTCGTGCCCGCAAACGAGCGACAACCCGACATCGAAAAGATTCGCCAAAACGTCGTCGCACATTTGGATTTAAAAAAACTCCTGAGGCTTTCAAATCTCCCCAAACCGCAGGCTAAAGCCTTGCCAATGCAAAAAAAACGGGCGCGTATTGCTTATGCTCTGGATACTGCCTTTCATTTTTATTATCAGGACAACCTCGATTTACTAACCGCAGCCGGGGCGGAATTATTTCCTTTCAGTCCGCTTTCAGACTCTGTTTTACCTGATGCCGATTTACTTTATTTTGGCGGTGGCTTCCCCGAATGTTTTGAAACGGAATTGCTTGAAAACAAATCATTTTGTCGGGCCATGAAAAATTGCCACTTACCCATTTATGCTGAGTGTGGTGGGCTGTATTACTTGAGTCTGATTGGGAAAATTCCGGGAAAAATGCAGATGCGGGATCGACTCCAGCACTTCGGCTATACCCAGGCAATCGCTCAAGTGGATACCTGTCTTGTCCGCAAGGGAGAAAAAATCAAAGGCCACCTATTTCACTATTCCCATTGGGAGGGCTCCGCTAATTTGTATGCCTTTGAAAAACGTGGCAGCTCTATTTCAGAAGGTTATGCGGATGCTCAGGTCCATGCCTCTTTTTTACATGTGCATTTTGGATCGAAGCCTGTACTGGCCCGCCGATTGGTGGCCCTGGCACAAAAACAGAAGGAGACCCAGGGATGAAAAAAGCCGTTTTACTCGTCGGTCATGGCAGTAGAGACCCCGAAGGCAATAAAGAATTTGAAGCTTTTACCAGACAAGCCAAGATGCGCTATTGCATGTTGGACTATGTTGAACCCTCGCTTTCTACCGCACTGTCTCTCCTTTCCGCAGAAGGTATCACCGATCTGGCGATCATTCCCTACTTCCTCTTTGCCGGAGGCCATGTCAAAAATGACATTCCTAATATCATCCACAGCGCGCGAAGCTTATATCCCAAAATGGCAATTTATTTAGGCCAACACCTTGGCCTTGAAAAAGCACTGCTTGAAGTCTGTGCCGAACGTTTAGGAGAAACAGAAGGCAAAAAAGTGCTCCTGGTAGGACGAGGTAGTCTTCACGCCGAACCCATTTGCGACATGGCCCTGTTGACAGAAAACCTGAGAATACTGACCGGTAATGCCAATATCGACCATTGTTTCATCGCACTGGCACCGCCTGATCTGCCCGCAAGCATTACGACCCATCGCCTCAACTCAAACACACCACCCATCGTTATCCCTTATTTTTTATTTACAGGGATCCTGGTTAAACGCATTGCGCGGATCGCAGAGGCATACCGCTGCGAAGTCCGTCCACATTTGGGCGCGCATGAGAGATTGATTCACTTGCTGCATCAACGCACAACACAAATCTGGGAGGGAACTGCACATGCAAGCCATATTAAATCCGCAAGCCATTGAGACCGAATCATTTCGAATCATAGAGGACGAACTGGGACCACACGATTTTTCGCCCGAAATGCTGGCCATCGTACGACGCGCCATCCACGCCACGGCTGATTTTGATTTTGCAAAAACCGTCCGCATCTATCCAGGTGCCATTGCCGCTGGTGTTGCAGCCATCCGTCGCGGGGCACCCATAATTGCCGACGTACAGATGATTCAGGCAGGCATCAATAAAAAAGGGCTCCAACCTTTTGGCTGCGAAGTTTTTTGTTTTATCGGAGAAGAGGAGGTGGCAAAAAAAGCCTTGTCTCTGGGTGTGACACGGGCAATTGTCTCAATGCGAAAAGCCGCAAGCAATCATCCCGGTGCGATCTATGTCATCGGAAATGCACCCACAGCGCTACTGGAATTGATCCGGCTTGCAGAGACCGCCCGGCCCGCACTGGTTGTCGGTGTGCCCGTCGGTTTTGTTTCTGCCGTCGAATCCAAGGATCAATTGGCAACAACAGAATTGCCCTACATCACCGCTCTGGGGCGAAAAGGCGGCACGCCCGTGGCTGTTTCGATGATGAATGCCCTGATCAAGCTTGCCGGAGAAACAGCATGAAACCCTACAAATGGCATCTCTTGATCTGTACCGGCTCCCGCTGCACTGAAGACGGAGAAGCCGAAAGTCTTTTTAAATCACTTGGGGAGAAATTAAAAGCTCGCGGTCTTGCCGACGGTGACCGACGTGTGAAACGCACACGTTGTAGTTGTTTCGCGATTTGCAAAGAAGGCCCCATCGTCACCATTCACCCCGATGGCACCTGGTACAAGCGCGTCACGCCGGAGGTCTTAGATGAAATCCTCGACAAACACCTCAAAGGCGGAAAAGTTGTTGAAGACCATGTTTATCATCAGGCCTAAAAACCACAATGCGGGGGCCCGCACTTAAGCACTTCAGAAAGGAGGAACCATAAAAACACAGTAAAAATATCTACATAAAGTCAATCCATGCAGCAATTCCGGGAAGGCGGTTAAAAACCGCCACTGCCCCGCAACTGTAATCGGGGACGAGCTCTGCACAAGCCACTGTCCAATACTCAGGATGGGAAGGCGCAGAGAAGTCGCATGATCCGAGAGTCAGGAGACCGGGTGTCTGCACAACAGACTCACTCACACTTCCCGAGGGGGAAAGAAGGAGAAAACAGATGAAACATCCCATTATTCAGATCACCGTTTTTGTCGCTATTTTCATCACCAGCCCTTTTTCAAAGCTTTATGCCCTTGAATTACAGCCCCTACTCAGCAGCCTCAGCGGCTACGATCCCAAAACCCTTGTTTTTGTGACTAATCGCGATTCGAATGATATTGCCGTGATTGACACAAAAATAGATGAAGTCGTTGCGCGCATTCCGCTCGGAAAATTCAGCAATGCCCATATGTCGATGCTCACCCATGATGGCAAAAAACTGCTGGTTTCAGCCACAGGTCGAGACAAGTTTCTGATTGTTGATTTGGCGACACTCGCGATTGAACGAACAGTGAGCACCGGTGCGGCACCCGAACATTTTGGCATCACCCAAGATAGTCGCTATGCCTATGTGGGCAACATGGATGATGACAGTGTCTCGCTCGTTGATTTGAGGGAAGGCACTGAGTTGAAACGTTTTGCGGGTTTTCCCGAACCGCATGGTTTCAGCCTTTCGGGCAAAGGAGACAAAATGTATGTCTCGACCTTTGGCGCACATGAAGTCCGTAGCATTGATATTCCCTCCCAGCTTTTGTCCAAACGGCTTGCCATCGGTAGAATCCATCGCGCGTCCATTCGTGACAAAGCACGCTATCAGAGTGAACTCAAAGGCGTTGCCAACCCCACGCTTTCAATTGACGGAAAAACAATTTATGCGGCAGATGGTGATTCCGGCCAGTTGGGCATTATCGATACAGAAACAGATCGTGTCATTTCGACGATTAAAATCGGAGATGCCCCCTGGCGCGCATATGCCTCACCGGATGGTCGTTGGATGCTGGTGCCGAATAATGGCGATGAAACCATTTCTGTGATCAGTACAAAAACGCAAAAAGTCGTCAGCACTCTGGAAGGAGGGCCGACAATGACAGGCGTGAATTTTGTACAAGGCGGCAAAAAAGCCTATGTCATCAGCCAAGGTGAAAGTACGGTCTACGTCTATGACATGGAAAACTTCAAGCGCATCAATCGTCTAAAAATCGGAAACAATCTTGCTTTGGAAACGGCAGCCACAACGGCGGATGGACAAAAAGTCTATGTCGCCTCTTCAACGGACGACGCCATTTATGTCATCGATAGCAGGACGGATCGTGTCAAGCGTATCGCCAATGTCGGGCGTTTTCCCTGGGGTGTGACCATTTTAGGGGCCGCCAGTCAGAATTATTGTCATTGATGAAATCTCCCTTACCCCACTTAAAAAAGGGGGGCAAGGGGGGATTTATCACCAAAAAAAATCTCCGTAATGGGTGGACGACGGGTATTTGCGCGGCAGCGGCGGCAAAAGCAGCCGCCATTGCCTTGTGTACACAGGAGCATATTGCATCAGTTGAGGTGACTCTTCCGATGCGAAAAAAACACTGTTTTGAAGTGGCTCGTTGCGTATTTACGGTAGACGAAGCCACCTGTGTGGTGATCAAAGACGCGGGAGATGATCCTGATTGCACAAACGGTGCGCACTTAACTGCAAGCGTTTCCTGGCAGCAAGACGTGGGGAAGATTCAATTGGAAGGCGGTGTTGGTGTGGCAGTTGTCACAAAAACAGGTTTGGGCTTAGTGGTGGGAAGCCCGGCCATTAACCCCATTCCTTTTAAAAACATCACGGAGATGGCGCGAGAAGGTGCAGCAGATCGACTCAAAAAATCAGGGCTTCGTGTTGTGATTTCCGTCCCCGGTGGCGAAGCCATGTCGGAGCTAACCCAAAATGCACGATTGGGTCTGGTGGGTGGCATTTCGATTTTAGGCACGAGCGGTATTGTGCGGCCTTATTCTTCGGCGGCCTACAAAGTCTCGATTGCGCAAGGTATGGATGTGGCCGCAGGGGAGGGTCTGTCCACATTGGTGCTGACCACGGGTGGAAAGAGTGAAACCTACCTGATGCGCCATACCGGCTTGTCGGCTTCGGCCTTTGTTCAGATGGGGGATTTTGCAGGATTTTCACTCAAGCGTGCAGCGAAACGCGGGTTTAAGAAAATCATTATCGGGGGTATGCCCGGTAAACTCAGCAAAATTGCCATGGGAAAAATGCAAACTCACGTTGCGGGTAGCCAGGTCAATCTTGCCTTTTTGGCCGAAATAGGCCGGGAAGCGGGTGCATCTGATGACATCGTTCAAAAAATCGCCACTGCGAATACCGCGCGGCATGTCCAGGAAATTGTGTTCGCACAGGGACTTCAGAGTTTTTGGGACATCGTGGCGCAAAAGGTGTGTGAAGTCTCCCGAAAGGAAGTGCAGGATGCCTTGTGCGTGGCCTGCATCCTTGTTGACTTTGCAGGTGCTGTGATCGGAAGCGCTGAGATTGGGGAGGGAGGAAAGTGAGTACAAAAATTTATGTCGTCGGCATCGGCGACAATGGCAAACAAAGTCTGGGACAGGAAGCCCTTCAAATCGTCTCGGCGGCGGAAGTCCTGGTCGGTGGAGATCGGCATCTGTCTTATTTTCCCGAATCGCCTGCTGAAAAATGGCCGATTCAAAACAAGCTCAAAACAATCACGGAAAAAATCGCCTCTGAAAAACGCCGGGTGGTTGTACTTGCTTCGGGAGATCCTTTGTTTTATGGCATTGCGGCTTACCTACTCAAACAAATCACTGCGGCACGTTTGCAGGTGATTCCAAATACCTCTTCCATGCAGCTCGCTTTTGCGGCGATCAAAACCACCTGGCAGGATGCCTTGCTGGTGAGTTGTCATGCCAAGTCTGTAAACCCTCACATTTCTTCCATCCGTAGTGCGCTCAAAGTTGGTATTTTTACGGATCAGAACAACACACCTGCCTATATTGCAAGCCAACTTTTGGCCGCAGGTCTCTCCGATTTTCGCGCCTTTGTCTGTGAAAATCTGGGCGGCTTGAACGAGTGCATCGTTGAATCCGCTCTGAGCAATCTGCCGGGTCAGGAATTCGCGGCTTTGAATGTGCTGATCCTCATCAAAGAAAGCAAAGTGCTCTCCCCGACATCCCGAGATTGGACTTTTGGCATTGCCGATCAGTATTTCCATCAACGTCAGCCCGTAAAGGGACTCATCACAAAATGTGAAGTGCGTGTTATCAGTTTGGCCAAGATGCAGATTCACCCGGAGGATGTGGTGTGGGATGTGGGGGCAGGCTCAGGCGCGATCTCAATTGAAGCGGCTTTGATGGGTGCCCAGGTTTGGGCCATTGAAAAGAATGCGGGTGACATCGACATCATTCAAAAAAACATCGCGCAATTCGGAGTTACGAATATCACTCCTGTTCATGGACTCGCTCCTGAAGCCTTGGTTGATTTACCTGAGCCCGATGCCGTGTTTATCGGAGGCTCAGCCGGAAAAATGCGGGAAATTATTCAATTATGTCAAATGCGACTCAAAAACAAAGGGCGTTTGGTCATCAATGTTGCCACACTTGAAAACCTCACCGAGTTAAATACACAACTGCGAGGCAAAGCGACGACGACCCTTGTTCACATCAGCCGCAGCCGCCCTATTTTAAACCTCACAAGACTCGAAGCCTTAAACCCCGTCTTTGTGATCCATTGGGAGAAACTATGAAAACAGCGACCATCGCCATCACCAAACACGGTGCGACCATTGCAGCAAAGCTCAGTGGCGACCGCTTTATTAAAAGCAAGTTTAGGGAGCAAGTTGCGGCCCTTTCCGGAGTCGAGCAAAAGGGCATCCTCTATTTTGATGCCCCGATTAAAGACCTCACTGCGGAGGTTTGGCCCAAGTATGAGGGCCTGATTTATGTGGTTTCGCTGGGGGCTGTGGTGCGTACCATTGCGCCTTTTTTAAGGGACAAATACGAAGACCCCGCCATTATTGTGGTGGATGATAAAGCGAAGTATGTCATCAGCGTGCTGTCTGGACACGTGGGAGGTGCCAATGAACTGGCTCAGAACATTGCAAGCCAGCTCGGTGCCACAGCGATCATCACAACTGCCAGTGATGTGGGAAAGACCCTTCCGGTAGATATCTTAGGTCGAGAACTGTCTTGGATGATCGAAGGAGAACAATTCATCACGGCAGTAAGTGCCGCTGTCGTGAATGAAGAACAGGTCGCTTTTGTTCAAGAAACCGGAGAAAAAAATTGGTGGCAACGAAAAACCTCCCTCCCAAAAAACATTGTGTTGACCAGCCTGGAAAAACTTGAAAAAGGACCGGCTCGTTTTAGTGTTCTGCTCTGTGTGACGGATCGGCTTATTACAAATTCGCCCATTGAAAAAACTGTTTTTTATCGACCAAAATCATTGGTGCTGGGTATTGGCTGCGATCGGGGGACTTCCTGCGAAAGAATCGAGCGTTTTGTATTGCACATTCTCGAAAAGGAAAAGCTCTCTTTTAAAAGTGTGAGAAATATCGCGACAGCCGAAGCGAAACGCGATGAACCCGGCCTGAATGCTTTTTGTGAAAAACATGGCTTTGAACGCATTTGTTATACGAGCGAAAAACTCAAAGCTGTGAAAGCGCCCAATCCTTCCGCGATGGTGATGAA
>CAZRYI010000083.1:0-7880 GCA_964604255.1 uncultured Nitrospirota bacterium | reverse complement strand
CTTTTGAGTTCGCCTGTTTTTAGCAAAACATCATTTTCAACAAGGCCCCGCAAATCGCGGGTGGCAGTGGCGCGGGATGTGGCTGTAATGCTGATATAGTTCTCAGCACTCAAACCACCTTTGAAACCGTACAGTCCTTCGCGGAACATGCGCTCTATGACTTTTTGTTGCCGTTCATTCAGTTTATCCCTTGTCCTGTCAAAGAGTTTTGTTTTTTCAATTAGGAAGTCGATCATATCGAGCGAATGGCTTTGAGCATCTAAAACCGTTTGGGCGAAATAAACCAGCCAGTCCGTAATTTCATTTTCCTTGTTATTGTTTTCCAGCGCATCGTAATAGGATTTACGGTTCTTTTCGATCATTTGTGAAAGGGCAATCAATGTTGGCTCTCCAAGGCAACCGGAGAGGGATTTTTCAGCCACGGCGCGGCCTATCCGCCCGTTACCGTCTTCAAAAGGGTGGATGCAGACAAAATATAAATGCACTATTCCAGCTCGTGTCAGTGGCGGGAGTGCTTCCCCCCCACCGGGAGCTGTCTTGGTAAACCATCCTATAAATGCGTCCATTTCCTTCTTCACCGTTTCAGATGGTGGTGCTTCAAAGTGAATGATCGGTTTATCCAGCCTGCCGGAAACCACTTGCATCGGCTCTGTATGAGTTCGATAACGTCCGATGTTTTTCAGGTCACGTCTGCCGCTGGTTAACATCTTGTGCCAGTTGTAAAGCGTAGTGTGGGATAGCGACTTTGAATAATTTTGATATAAATCCGTCATCATATCCGCGATACCACGCTCGGCAGGGGCAACGCGACGGTTGTCCGTATCCATCCCGAAATTACGGCGGATGGAAGACTGAACACTATCCCGGTTGAGATATTCGCCTTCGATCTCCGAGGTTTTTATCGCCTCGCTCGTGATCATATCGACAATCAAAAGCTTGTGTTCTTTTGGGCTAAGATGTTTGGCAGAGCCAACAAACACGCCGGAACGCCGCAGGAATTGTGCTTCGTATTTTTCCAGTACATCCTTGTCCCAGCGAAAATGCGGCCAGTCTTTTTGTTGCCAATTCCAAATCATGAGTGATAAACCTTCCCTTTATAACTCATATTACCACTTTTTTTGAGCTATAAATCCAGTGTTTTTAACTCACGGAGATTATTGGGAACTTGCTTCAGGATGACAAAAATGCGCGATCTAATAGGGTATCTATCGTTATTGAACATCCTTTGCGTTCTGCGTTGGATGTGCGCCCCAAAAGAATAAATCCGTCTTTGGTTTGTTGCCCTAGATCTTCACTTAAAATTGCGGCGACTGAATCGATATTGGCCAGGTCAAGGTGTGCCAATAGCCCTGTTTCCCCCTCGGAGACGGGTTGAAGGGTTTCGGGAGAAAGTACGCGGGTTTTGAGTTGAGGAGGGGCGATATAGGTTCTAGGGCCAGCCAGGCCCGCGATGCCGTCGTAAAATTGAGAACTCAATTCCGACATGCCGTATTCATTGATGCAGTATTCCGGCAATATCCCCCATTGTTTTTCGGCCATTTGATAGAGCCAGGTTTGTGGCACTTCTCGTGATTTTCCTTTAAATCCACCCGTATCCATCAAACGACTGCCGGGGGGAAGTTTTAAATTGATCCCTTCTTTTTCACAGTAGTCGATAAAATGCACAAAGGAAAAAGAGGTGCCGAGCAGCAGGACGGCTTCTTTTGCCGCCGCCATATCTTTCACCAGAACTGCGCTTTGCAGGGTTTCATTTTGAATATAATAACTGCTTTCTTGGGTTCCGAAGAGTTCTAAAACGACAGACATCATGTATGACAGCGAGGCATGAGGGGCTTCTTCTGGTGGTGGCATCAAGATCATCATGCGTATTTGATCGCAGTCTGGTAAAAGGTGGCGTTTAAAATGTGCCAGAATTGCGGCTCGTGCAGTCACCAAATCAAATACGGCGTGTTTACTTTTTTCTTGTTGTGTTGTGCCGCTTGAATAAAAGAGACGCGCCGGGACTTGTTTGGGGCGACAGTTTATTTCAGCCCATTTAAAAGCTAAAACGGGCAGTGCGGGGATTTGATGCCAAGTACCGACGTTTGCAGGGTCAATCTTTTTTGAACGGCAGAATTGGCGATAGGGAGTATTGTGCGTGTATTGATATTCAAATAGCCGAAGTGCAAGCGCATTAAATTCTTTTTCTGAGGCAGTTTCTGGAGAGGTGGCAATGTAGTGGACGATGTCGTGTTGCATGAGGAAGGAGATAAGGTATTCTGTTATTGGCTGTCAACTCTAAGTGCAATTGGGACGCAGCAGAATTAAACTATTGCAAGGAATTCCCACGTATCACCAACAAAGAAAGCCTTTCAAGCCTCAGTTGAATCTGAAAAATATTCCACGCGGCTGACTGAAACATCGCTGACAAACATCACGCCTGAATGACGATCAAAAAGCGGCGCTAATCCTGCCAAAATGGAGGCCACTTTTTCTTCCGGCACAACCGTCATAATCATTAACTGACTTTCGGTTTCATCAAACATCGGGTGGGCTGTGTGAAAACCATGATGTCCCATGCCGGAAATATTATTGATGATGGTGTAGCCGGAAATATTGAGCGCGTCGAGTATTTCGATCACAAAACCCTGGTGTTCCCCCGCAATCACCACCCGGACTTCTTTCATCGGGTGAAGCACTAAACTGGTCATATGCGTTTTCCTTTATTGTCGGGGCGACCCTTGTGTCGCCCTATTTTCCCTGATCGCCCTGTTTGCTGTTTGCTATGTTTTATTTTTACGGCCTGTGGCTGATGCGGGCAACCACAAGGGTTGCCCCTACGGTGTTTTTACAGCGATTGCCATTCACCGTTTGGCAGATATTGATAAAAACGGCCTGCTTCCAGGGCGACTAAATTCAACCACCGTTTATGATAATAACGCCTTAAAATTTTATGTCTTGCAATCAGGAGTTCTATCCGCACTCTGGGTGCTTCAATTAAAACCAGCAGGCGCATGGGTTCATGGTAGGGGCGATTGCCTTTTGTGACCGTTTGCCAGGGCAGGCCTAAGCGTAAATCACTGCTGGGTCCTGACATGATGCCGATGCGACCGGCAACATTATGATAGAGCTTGTTCCCGCTTCCGTAGACCTCGTTATCGACCGTCGAAAAATAATATCCCATGCTGATCCACTGGGTGACGACTTGAGGCCCGGTCATAATGATTTCAAGATGCGCCCCTTCCAGGTCGGCTTCTGCATCGTAGGAATGGAGGAAAACCCGCCCGCCCAGATCCAGATTCTCCGTCAATTGGCGATGGCCGATGATGAACGCGGCATTGCCGGAAAGCCCCCATTCTGGCCGAACCTGATTCCAGGCAGTACTGCGTTGCTGCACATTGTTGAGGATTTCCTGAGTCGAAAGGTTGGTCTTGAGATTGGGCAGCTTTAAAACGCGTTCCTGATTGTTCAAAATGCCTGCTTTTTTTAAATCGGCTTTCAATGGCTCAAGCAGCGCCTGGTGGCTTTGCGGAAGCACTTCCAGATCCAGTAGCTTTATTTCATCGGTTGTCGTGTCGTGCTCTGCCGCAAGAAACCAGGTATCTTCTGGAATGAAGAGTCCCTTTTTCGAGAGCAATCTGCGGATTTCGGCTTTGTTCGCTATTGCGGCAAAAACCCGCGCGTTGGGACCCCCCGGGTTTCCGCCGCAGGCCCCGCAGTCCAAGGCAGCCGCAAAAGGATTGTTTTCATTGCTGCTGCCATGTGCGCAAAGCAGGACAAACTTTGCAAAATTAGCGGTCAGCCCCATCACCTTCAGGCCCGTTTCAACCGTAAAAGCCTGTTCTTTCAGGGTATAACCGCTTCGTGTAATTTTTTCCATTCGGGCTGAAGACCATCCGGGTGTGATGCGATAGCGTGTCCGCAGTTCATTGATAAAAGCCGCCAGATGCCCTTCGACCTCAAAGAGGGAAACAACCTCCAAGTGTGTCAGTTCTGATGCCGTTTCGTGGGAGAGTTCGTAGTCCAAAGCCCAATTTCGTAAGGCTTCAATCTGCTGCTCAGGGACATGCGTCACGGAACGACCAAGCCATTCCTGAAGCGCTTGCCGAATCGTCAAACATTGCTCTGCTGCGATGCTGGCTTCCACGTCGGCCCTTGCCAACTTGTCAATGGTTAAAGTCGTGGCGATGGGAGGGGCACAGCGCTTCAAGAGTTGCTCAACCCAGCGTGCATATTTTACCGGCCAGAAAGTTTTCCCGAAAAAAGGAAAAGCAAAAAACCAGCCGATGGATTCGACCATGATGTAGGGCGTGACCACATTTTCTTTCAGATCATGAAAGAGTGTATGTGCGGCATGAAGCAGCTTGGTCCCAGCAAGGTGACGCGATATTTGCTCTTCGTCTTCAATTCTTGGGACTTCATGAATGACATTTTTAGCCTCCATCACCACCGGGAAAAGGTCGGTATCGTGATGACTGCCGAAGGCCCGAAAACGGATGAAGGCGGCAAAAAAACCGGCAAAACCATAGGTTGCATAATGACCGACTGACTCCAATTGCCGACGAAAAGGTTCCGAACGCACATCAATGCAAAAAATCGCCTGAGCCAAAGGGCGAAGTGCCGACGTGTCCGGGGTCTTTTTTTGTCCTTCTGCTGTTTTTTCAATTTGAGTTTGCAGCTTTTTGATGAGGGACTGACGATAGCTGGTTTCAAATGCCTCCAGCCAGATTGGCCCGTGTTCTGACTCTGGAAAGTCATCCAGCCAAGCAAGCAAGGTCATCAGATGATCAGGAGAAAGGGCGTTCAGTTCATCGGGATCAATCTGAAGTCCCGTAGCCAAGCCCTGTAGACGCCAGGCGGCGGAAAGACGCACGAGCCGGTTCTGAGCGGGGCCTTCTTCTGTTTCGTAAGTTTCGGCGAGTCGCTGCCAGTGTTCATTTTGTTTCGATGATGCGGCATAAAAAACGAGATCAAGCTCTTCCGAAAGCCATGCCGGGAGTTTTCCCGCAAGTTTTTCCTTACATAAAAAGTGCTGAGTGGCTGAATGCGCCATATAGTCGTAAATGACCTGATAGGGTTTGTGTTCTTCAGACTGGAATTTTTCCTGGCAAATCGCTAAGACCCATTCCCGCTCATACCAGAGGCGAATTGCGAGTATCTGGACGAGATCAATCGGATAGGCTTGCTGCCATTCATATTCAGTTTGGGCCATGCGCCATTTGGCAAATGCCGTCCAACCAGGAAGCGCCGCCAGGTGGAGGGAGAGATAGTTTTCTCTGGCCGATTCAGGAATGCCCAGAAGATCCAGGCTTTCGAGTACGGCACTTTCAGTATCTTCAGGGAGTTGGGCAATTTTAGATTGCATGTCGGGAATGTCTGCATTTTGCCCGGTCTGCAAGGCGGCTTTTTTCCAGGCGGTGTAGAAACCCTCTTGTCGGGCGGGCAAAGCCCAGGGGGCTTGTCCCTCGTCTAAAAAAGCCCCGTACCAAAGCACCATCTCATCATTGATTTGATTGACAATTTCCGTTCCTAAACTTGCATCACACCACTGAGAAAGGGTTTGGCGATGCGCGAGTTGCTCCGAATCTTTTTGTTGCATGGCAGCAATCTGCTCAGTGATGGCGCTTGTTTGGATCGCAGGTTTCAAGCGTTTGGCCAAAGTATCGAGGCTGTTGGCAGAAGCTGCAAGGCCAAGCAACACTTCCGGTTCTTCGGCTTGAGGTGGAGAAAGCGCTGTCAGCAGGTTCGTTCGAAGCACCTCAAAATAGCTCAGGTGACGATTTCCGATGCGGATCGTTTTATCCACCGCCTTTGCCTTCAAAACAAGGTCGAGATTTTCCGGCAAAATGCGTCCGGCATTAAAATAGTCCCGGTAAAGCTTGTTTGAGAGATAACCTTTGCCACCGAGTTTTTCCCGGCCCAAGTGAATGGCGGTTTCAAAATCGAGATATTCCAGAGAATGAAGCGGATTGTTGGTGACAAAGGAACGCATCGGCCAATAAGCGGCATTGATTTCGCTGGCGATGCGAATCGTCCCTCTCAGGCCCATGCGGGCGGCATCGCTATAGTTTTTTTTCATCTCCGTTTTTGTCATGTCTATTTTCGCTGATAGGAAGTGTCTAAGGCCTGGACATTTTGTGCCAAAAGTTTTTGAGTTTGAAGCGAGCCTGCGATAAAGGTGTAAGGGGCGATGCCCAGTATCACGATCATTGCCACTATCACAGCCAAAGAAATAGACTCACTCGGAACCAGGTCACGATGCCTTCTACCGGTTTGTGGTGGGCCCCAAAGCATGCGCTGCATCAGTAGGGGGAAATGCCAGGAAGCCAGGAACCAGGCCAGCAGGATGAGCGAAAAATCCCAGGAGAGTGTGATTTCAGAAGATGTGGCCATCGCGAGCAAGGCGGTAAAAGGTGCAAAAAATGGCAGTCCCACGGCTGCAACAACCAGAAGGCCCAGTAGCAAGCCGAAACGGGGCATGGTGCGCGCCAGCCCTCCCAATTTGTCGAGATTCAGCTCGCCGTAACGGGCTTCCAGCAGATGCCAGCAGAGAAAGAAACCCTGCATTCCTAGAGCAAAGGCGGTGAAATAAAGGATGGCGGGAGCACTTTCAATGCCGGTGCGGGCAAGGTACCACCAAAGAATGGACCAGAATGTGAGTCCGGCATAGGCCAGACGATGACTGATATTGCATTGAAGTCCCGCTCGAATACCGCCGTAAAGAGCGCCACAGAGCGCCAAGATGGAAACGACATTCAGTAGTGCAGGCGATAGTTCCGGCAAAAGGATCAACATACCTTTGAGTCCCAAGGCGGGCAGCAAGAGGGCCAGGAAGCCAGGCAAGATGCCGCTCAAGCGACCGAAGGTCACGATGTTTGCTCCATGCAGCGGGAAAAGAGGCAGCAAAATCGCATAGGCAATAAACAAAGCGATCTGTCCGATGGCAGGCGGCAGCACAAAGGAGAGCAGCAAAGCCGCCAGTGCAAATCCATAGAGTCCGATGCCCCAAAGTGCCGAAAAACGAGACCGTTTGTTTTGCCGGATCAGCAGCACAATCAGCGTAATCAAAATACCGCTCAGAGAAGGCAGGGCCATGTTGCCACGAAGCATCATAAAAGCCAGCCCGAAAACAAGCAGAATCAGGAGAATGAGCCAGTCTATTTTGCTGGTTTCATGCGAAAAGAAGGCAAGTGCGGTCAGTGTGGCTGCGAGCGGAAGCAGGATGATCAGCGTCGTGATCAAAGACGCGGTTTCTGCAGATAAAAAGAACAGAAGGGCTATCAAAATGGCGGTGGTGATGCCGATAACAGTCATCTTCATGTTATGGAATCCTTGCCAGAACACGTTTATCAATCAAGTGGAGCCAATGCATTACTTTTTTGCTCAGATGTTTATAAAAGGCATCAACGTAGAATCGCTTAAGACAAAGCACGTAGCACCTTTCCTGAAAATGACCCAGCCAAACTGGTTTTGAAAACTTTTTCCCGTGGGCTTCGGCATAAAGCGTGACCCAAACCATCACAATACAGAGCGTCGCCAATACGACTGCAATATCAAAAAAGAGCGGGGATAATGCGGCGGCCTTAAAGTAATAATTGGCCTCGCCCGGCCCTGGATAGAGATAATGTGTAAAAAGTTCCCCGGCCCAGAGATAGGTAAAAACAATGAGAACCAGTGCGCCCACCATTGAGCAGGCTACTTTCCATGAGGCCATTGCCTGGAGGCGATAGAGGCTGATAATGACCTGCGAAGAAGTGACCCAGGAGAAAAAAAGAAAGATCACGATGCCATCAGCACCGACTAAGGGGATGTGGAAAAAATCATGAGCCGCAAGTAAAATGATCAGGGGAAGCACGAGAGAGGTGAACAAACCCGTACCCCAGGCGAGTGCTGAAAATACC